>JALNZK010000191.1 GCA_023229365.1 Pseudomonadota bacterium
GGGGGGCGGGCGGCGTGCCGCCTGCTCAACTCGAACGGCGCGAGCTGCAACTCCGACGGGACGCCATGCTGGGATCTGTGCACCGCGCACCAGTGGCAGTACGCGTGCGAGCAGGGGGCGGTGCCCGGCGGTAGCACGTCGCCGCTTACTTACCCCTACAGCGACTTCTACGGCGCGGCCACGTGCAACGGGACCGATCGTGTGGTGAGCGACGTCGTGCTGTACACGGAGTACCTGGACGGCTGCCGCTCGGACTGGACCACCGACATCTACGATCAATCCGGCAACGTCGAGGAGTGGACGAAGACCGCGCGCACGATAGGTGACGGCACGGCGCTGTACGAGACGCGCGGCGGCTCGTACAACGACCTCGCGGGTGGCATGACCTGCCCGTTCAACCTGACCGCATTCGAGAACGACGTAGACTTCCGCATGCCGAACATCGGCTTCCGGTGCTGCCGCATGAACACGGACTGCTCGACGAGCGCGAACTGCGTCGCCGGCAGCTGGTGCTCGAGCGGTAACTGCGTCGCGTGCGACACGAGCGCGCACTGCGGGCCGACCTGCGCCGCGTGCGCTTCGAACTACCGGTGCACCGGCCCGGACGGCTCCTGCAGCTTCTGCAAGTCGGACGCCTTCTGCGGTTCGTCCTGCACGGCCTGCGCCCCCGGGGTGCACTGCTACGCGACGTCGAGCACCACCTCGGCGTGCCTGCCCAACTACACGACCGAGACCTTCACCTACGACTGGGAGGAGCTCTTCGGGGCCACCGGGGTGACCAACCTGTCGCTCGCCGACGAGGGGATGTCGGCAGCCGTCAACATCGGCTTCACCTTCCCCCTGTACGGGACCAACTACACCCAGCTGTACGTCTCGGCCAACGGGTTCATCGAGTTCGGGGCGACCACGAACTCGTACACGAACCAGTGCAGCCTCCCGAGCGCGACGACGCCGAACAACATCATCGCGCTCATGTGGGACGACCTGAACCCGGCGAGCGCGGCGATCATCCGGTACAAGTCGTTTGCGACCTGTCCGGTCGGCACGTCGGCGCAGCCCTGCTTCGTCGTGGAGTACGACAACGTCCCCCACTACGGCGGCGGCACGGCCGGCACGTTCGAGGTCGTCCTGTTCCAGGGCGGCGACTTCACCATACAGTTCCAGGACTCGGGCGCCGAGCTGGGCAGCGGCTCCACGACTGGGGTCGAGAACTCCGCCGGGACGATGGGCAAGACCTACGAGTGCGACACGGCGAGCTCCCTCTCCGACTCCGAGGCCGTCTGCTTCTACATGGAGGACGAGTCGACGAGCGGCTGCCACTGAGCCGCTCCGACGATCGCCCGCGCCACGGCGCGCAGATCCTTCTCCCGCACCTCGATCCGGCACGCGGCGCGCAGCTCGTCGCTCTTGCAGTTGAACGCGATCGCGAGCCCGGCAGCGCGCGCGATCCACAGATCGTTGTCGTTGTCGCCCACGAACGCGGCGCGCGAGGCCTCGATCCCCTCTCGCCGGCACAGCTCCCGCAAGCCGTCCGCCTTGCCCTCGACGTCGTACGGCGTCGGGGTGCCGCCGGCGATCCGGCCGTCCGCAGCGAAGGCGATGCGGTTCAGGAGCACGTGCTTGAAAGGGACGTCGGGAAACAGGTGATCGACCACGATGTCGAGGCTGCCGGACACGATCGCGATGACATGGCCGCGGGCGTGGAGGTCGAGGAGCGCCTCCCGTGCGCCCGTCACCGGCCGCAGCATGTCGAGCACCTCCCGGATCCGCGGGAGGGTCGCGCCCGCCTCGGACAGGAGCTCGAGATCGCTGTGGAACCAGTTCGCGTAGGTGATCCTTTTCGCGAAGAAGTCGTCGTGCGCCTTCTTGCGCAGGACGGGGTCGGTCGCGAAGTGATCGTGGAGCGTCTGCCAGATGAAGATCGTGTCGTCGACGAGCGTGCCGTCCACGTCGAAGCACACGAGCGGGTAGCGGAGCCGGTGATCCATGGCCTGCCGTGTCTATCATACCAAGTGTGACGGGCGCAAAACCCAGTCCGAAGAATCGTAGTTGACACTATTCCCAGAGTGGCGGACATTCGGAAAGCAACGCCGTATTCGAGGAAATATGTTCATGTGCCCCCTCCGGGTCAGGCGCGATAGTCGCGTCGATTGTGGTGAGCCGTTCGTAGGCCGCGGTCGACAGACACTGCTCGTGCGAGGCCCCCCGCTCGAGCCTTTCGCCGATTCCCAAACGCCAATTCGAGTCCGGAAAAAAAAGAGGAGCGAGGAGCCATAGAGAGTATGGCTCCGGAAACGGAGAAATGCAAAATGAGGAAGATCTTGAGAGTGATCGCTGCCGTGTTTCTGACCAGCGCCGCGATCGCCCCCTTCGACGCTTCGGCGTCGCCCGTGATGGACGGACCGGGCGTTTCATTGATAGTAGAGCTGCCCGACGGGCCGCTCTGCGGGAAAGACGTGCCCGTCACGATCCGCGTGGAGAACGCGTTGAGAGAGGTGATCGAGATCGGCTCGCTGACCACATCGCGGCACCGTTTCCGCGAGGAGAAGAACGAGCACAACGGCGAGACGATGCTCGTGAGTGAGGACCTGCCAGCCACCGTTCTTGGAGAGCCGAAGTCGGCAGAGGTGGAAAAGAAGATGACCATTGACGCGTCGTTCCCGATCCCCTCCGAGGACGGAGTATTCAGCGACACGTTCACGCTGAAGTGGAGGCGCACGGGCGCGGGCGCTTGGATCTACACGGACGCGTTCGTGAAGACTGAGGTGACGGACGGCTGCGCCGAGATCATCAGCGACCTAGAGTACGAAGCTCTAATGCAGGTCTACTCGCTCATCCCGTTCGTACGGGACGGGAAGGAGGTGCTCGAGCTGGCCGTCGAAGGCGCCGGGACGTTTGACGGGTACGAAGTCCCATGGACGGAGATCGACGACGGTTTCGCGCCGATCTCCACCGCATCCGAAGACGCTGTCGTCATCGACGGCACGCCCTACCAGTTCATCGACCCGAGCTACGAGACCGTGAGCGACGACGCCGTCTCCGACGCCGAAGGCGAGGGCATGGCGTTGGACTCGATTCTCTCGCTCAGCTACTGTGTCAGGGTGAGATACCATCAGGATGCGTATCAGGCCCCGACACCCACGGCGACCGGAATGCGCTGGTGGCGACCCAGGACCAGGATCACGAATTCGTCTTTCGAAAAAATGAATTTCCAGGGGCTCGTTGTCGAGCTTTGGGACCGGAACGAAGGAGTCAGGGACCACTATATCACCTCAGCCATCCTCAACTATACTGCCAACGGTCAATACTTTTGTATCGATTTCGATTGGGACCAGACCGCACATGGAGAAACCTACCCCGATCCCTTTATTAGAACCGTTTATAAAGTTGCTAAGCCCGCAATTGGTCCTTCCCTGATCAAATACGGGATATTGTGTAGAGATTCGTACGACCCCTGTTTGAATCCTATACCGATGTCCTGGAGAGACCAGTACACAGCGAATCTGGGGAGTACCGGTACTACTGCGTATGTATCCACATATTTCACGTCGGTGAGCGATCCTCCCGATGCGAGTTACCTCGAAACCACCCCCAGTTCGCAGGCGACCCAAATGGCGTATTTTCAGAAGTTTTTCCAGGTCTGGAACGGGTACGAGTTGGACGATTCCATTCGTGTTGCTTGGGGCGACATGTGTTCTCCAGGCGGTGGCAGCGACGATCACATCACCTTGTGTCGAAAGAGGGATGCATTTGGCGAATATCCCGAGGCCTTCTGGCACCGGCGCTGGGATGTCCCTCCACATGAGATGGGGCACAGTTACAGAAGTATCGTCTGGGGAATTGACCCATCTGTGAACTGCGGAAGCGGAGCGCACCGCGGATACTGCTCGTACACATACGAGTGCGCAACGAGTGAAGGATGGGCCAGTTTCGTTGCAATGCGTACCTGGTATCCGGACGATACCGACATCTCGGAACCCATTCTGTATACGCAGCAAGATTGGTATGAAATCGAGCCCGGCGGATATACTTTGCCACATTCTCCATTCGACGACGACTATTGCAACATGGACGACGCCGGAACCAATGCATGTCCATTCGCCTACCCCGGTCAACCCGAATGGCACCAATGCTATGCCAAGAACGAAATAATGGGCGTTCGCGCGTTCTGGGATATGTTGGACAGCAACCCAGATGGTGATGACCTGTCGAGCGATTCAGTGCTTTGGCCCTACCTAGTGGACGTCTGGGTGCTCTATCCTGATGGAGACGGCAACCATGAACTCACCGAGGAGGATTCGAATATGGTCGATTACCTTTACAACGCTGCCGAGATCAGCTCGGACGTTCACGACGACATCGAAGCAGCGATGGAAAACAACAGCATGACCTGGCAGGATCCGACTTGAACTACCCGGCAGTCAAAGTCGCAGTCCGGCTCGCCCCCCTGCTCGTCGTGTTGGCGGCTTGCGGCAACGGTGCAACATCGACCGCGGACAGCGGAACCGATTCCGGGACCGACGCGGGGGCCGACGCCGGCCCGCCTCCCGGCTCGTTGCTCTGGGCGCAACACATCGGGGGTGTGGACTATATCGAGGAGGCCGCTGCCGGCGTTTTCGGGAATCAGGGTCATTCGGTTGCTGCCCTGTCGGACGGCACCTTCTGCGCCGACGGCTCGTTCATGAACGGCGCGGTGTTCGGCGCCGGTACGGCCAACGAAATCGAATTACAGTCCGCTGGAGGTGTCTGGGACGGGGACGGGTTCATCGGGCGGTGGCTGCCCGACGGCACACCGGCATGGGTGCTCCCGGTGGGCGGGGACGGCAGCTACTACGTCGACGGCTTCGCCGAGTTCGAGAGGCTACCGGACAACTCGGTGATCGCCGTGGTACAGGTGGAGAACGGCGCGAACCTCGATCCGCTAGGCGACGCCCCGGTGACCTTAGACGACGACAACGGATTGGTCGCACCCGTCTACGATGCCGACGGCCGGCTGGTCCGGTACATCGACTGGATCGGCGGGGGCGAAGACTGGACCCACGGCGCGGGGTATACTCTGAGAATCCGCGTGCGCGCGGCGCCGGATGGAACGGTCGTCATGTCGAACTCGACTTGCTGCTACGAAGACGAAACGGTGATCCTCGGCACCGACGAGCCGAACGAGACGGTGTTGACCTCGGATCCCGACTCGCTGAGCTGGTCGGTCATCGGCGTGTACGACCCCGCCGGCTTCCTGGAGTGGGGCGTGAAGCTCGAGAACGGCTCGCACGAGTTCGATCTCACTGTCGGGGAGATCGCCGTGAGCGCGGGCGGGGAAGTACTCGCGGCCGGAAGCTACTTCGAAGGCGAGGCGGTCGTGTTTGGGTCCGACGGGAGCTCGACCTCGCTCCCATGCTCGGATGCCGGGCCCGACACGTCGGGGAACTACCTGGCCAAGTGGAACGCGGAGGGGATCCTCCAGTGGGTCAAACAGATTCCGACGCTGGGTCCGTCTCCCCTGTTTTTCCGCGACGACGGCACCATCGTCTGGATCGACGCGTTCCGGCACGGGAACACCTTCGACCCGGGTGGGCCTGCGGAGGTCGCGATCGACGCGCCGGAGTGCGCGGGCGAGTCTCCCTGCTTCTTCGTCGTCGAGATCGCGCAGGATGGATCGTCGTTCGAGCCGCGGCGCCTGTCCGGCCCAGGCGGCGGCTATATGGCGCGCAGACCCGACGGTTCCTTCACTCTCGCCACATGGAGAGAAGGCGTGACCACGATCTCCGGCTACGGCGCGGACTTCGACCCACAATGGGAGGCGGTGATCGAGCCCAACGGCGCCGAGGCCGGGGCGTGGATCCACGACATCGCCGCCCTCGCCGACGGCTCGGTCGTCGTCATCGGCGACTACACGGACTCCATCGTCCTCGGCGCGGGCGAGCCGAACGAGACGACGCTCCACGGCGTCTGCGACGAGTGCAGGTACGGCGCGTTCCTCGCCAGGTACGCGTGGTGAGCGGCCGGGCCGTCGATCCGCGCGATCGTGCCCGCAGAGCAAGCTCCGAAGAGCCGTTGCCGAAGAGCCGTTGCCGAAGTTGACAACCCCCCCGCGGTGATTAATATGGCGCGGCGAGCACTTGGAGGGTGAAAGTGCTCACGTGGCAAGAACAAAACCAATCCTCAGTAATCATTGAGGAAAACGGAGGGCGAACATGGCAGTCAGACCACTGAACGATCGGGTGCTCGTGAAGCGGCTCGAGTCCGAGGAGCGGACCAAGGGCGGCATCATCATCCCGGACGCGGCCAAGGAGAAGCCGCTCGAGGGCAAGGTGATGGCGGTCGGCGGCGGCAAGAAGGACGAGAAGGGCAAGGTGATCCCGCTCGTCGTGAAGAAGGGCGATCGCGTGCTGTTCGGCAAGTACTCGGGCACCGAGATCAAGATCGACGGCGAAGAGGTCGTGATCGTGCGCGAGGACGACATCCTCGCGGTGATCGAATAGCGCAGAGGAGGTGACACCATGGCAACGAAAGAGATCAAGTTCGACGAGAGCGCGCGCTCCCTCATCCTCCGCGGCGTGGACACGCTCGCCGAGGCGGTGAAGGTCACCCTCGGGCCCAAGGGCCGCAACGTCGTCATCGACAAGTCGTTCGGCGGGCCGGCCGTGACCAAGGACGGCGTGACCGTGGCCAAGGAGATCGAGCTCGAGAACAGGTTCGAGAACATGGGCGCGCAGATGGTCAAGGAGGTCGCCTCCAAGACGTCGGACGTCGCCGGCGACGGCACCACGACCGCGACCGTGCTCGCCCAGATCATGTACCGCGAGGGCGCCAAGCTCGTGACCGCGGGCCACAACCCGATGTCTATCAAGCGCGGCATGGACAAGGCGGTCAAGGCGGTGGTCGAGAACCTCGAGAAGATGAGCAAGAAGGTCAAGGACCGGCAGGAGATCGGCCAGGTCGGTACGATCAGCGCGAACGGCGAGGCGACGATCGGCGAGATGATCGCCGAGGCGATGGAGAAGGTCGGCAAGGAGGGCGTGATCACGGTCGAGGAGGCCAAGGCGATGGAGTCCACGATGGAGGTCGTGGAGGGGATGCAGTTCGACCGCGGCTACCTCTCGCCCTACTTCGTCACCGATCCCGAGCGGATGGAGGCGGTCTACGAGGACGCGCTCATCCTGATCCACGAGAAGAAGATCTCCAACATGAAGGATCTCCTCCCGATCCTCGAGCAGGTGGCGCGCATGTCGAAGCCGCTCCTGATCGTCGCCGAGGACGTGGACGGCGAGGCGCTCGCGACGCTCGTCGTGAACAAGCTGCGCGGCACGCTGAACACCGTGGCGGTCAAGGCGCCGGGCTTCGGCGACAGGCGCAAGGAGATGCTCAAGGACCTCGCCATCCTCC
>JALNZK010000192.1 GCA_023229365.1 Pseudomonadota bacterium
ACTCCGTCCATTGGGTCCACCGACGCTTCCCTCTGGGTAGGCCGCCTCAAGGACAAGCTCGTGAAGACCACCGGCTACCCGCCGGAGATGCTCGAGGTGAACCTGGACCTCGAGGCGGATCTCGGGGTGGATTCCGTGCAGCGCGCGGAGATCTGGGTGTCGCTGACGACCGAGCACGGGCTGGATCCGAGCGTCCGGCCGACGGGCGCGCGGACGATCGCGCAGCTCGCCGAGAGTTTGGCGGGGATGGGTGGGACACCTGCAACAGCTGGGACCATTGGGAGAGAGACATCCACCGCTCCTGCTGTGTACACCGATTCGGACGTCAGGCTCTTCGCGTCGGTCGCCGCGCCGTTCGACAGGAGCGCTGCCGCGCCGTTCGCGTGCCGGCGCGTCCTCGCGATCGCGGCCGAAGACGACGCCGCGGCGGCGCAGCTGAAGAAGCGGCTGGGCGAGCGCGGGGTAGAGGTCGACGTGGCGCGCGCCTCCGGGGTCGCGCGGATGTCCGTCATCGAGGTCGCCGGCGCGATCGACGCCTGCGACACGATCGTCTACCTGGCCCACGCCGGCGCGATCGAAGCGCCGTTCGACGGCCGCTCCCTCCGGGGGGCGCTCGCGAAGGAGGTCGCGACGCTGTACCAGACCGCGCGCGCGCTCGTGCCGGCGCTCGAGAAGAAGCCGAGGCGCGTGATCTTTCCTGTCGCCATGGACGGCGCGTTCGGAACCACCCCGGCGCTCGCCCGGCCGCTCGGCGCGTTCCCGGCGGGGTTCGTGCGCTGCCTGGCGCGGGAGCTCCCCCAGTGCGCGGTGCAGCTCGTCGACGGTGGCGAGCACGGGATCCTCGACGCGGTCGAGGCGTCGATCGATTTCGTCCCGGGCCAGCTCGAGTGGGGCATGACCGGCTCCGGCGCCGCCGTGCCGCGGACCTCGGCGCTCGCGCCGGCGGGGACGCTCCTCGCGCCGCTCTCGCGCGGCGATCTCGTCCTGGTCACCGGCGGGGCGCGCGGCGTCGTGTTCGAGTGCGTGATGGAGCTCGCAAGGCGGACCGGCTGCCGCCTCCTCCTCACCGGCCGCACGGAGCTGCCCATGGGCCGCCCCGAGTGGCTCCGCACGCCGCCCGAGAGGATCGACGGCGTGATCCGCGACATGGAGATCCGCCTCGTCAAGGACGAGGGGAAGAAGCTCCAGGAGGCGAAGCGCATCGGCGCCAAGGCGAGATCGCAGTGGGAGCTCTCGCGCAACCTCGATGCGATGGAGGCCGCCGGCGTGGAGGGGCGCTACGAGCGCTGCGACGTCACGGACGCGAAGGCGTTTTCGGCGCTCCTCGCGCAGCTGGCCGACGCGAAGGAGATCGTGCGCGGCGTGGTGCACGGCGCGGGGATCCAGAAGTCGAAGCTCGTGACCGAGCTGGCGGACGACGCGATCAACGCGACCGTCGCGACCAAGCTCGACCCGATCTTCACCATGCTCGACGCGCTCGATTGGTCCAAGGTCAAGCTGCTCAGCGCGTTCGGGTCGATCGCGGGGCTGTTCGGCAACGCGGGGCAGTCCGACTACGGCCTCGCCAACGACCTGCTCGCGTGGCTCGTCGCCGAGATCGGCGCGCGCCATCCCCACGTCAAGGCGCAGACCGTCGAGTGGACGGCCTGGGTCGGGACCGGCATGGTCTCCGAGGAGGAGGCGAAGCGGTTCGCGCAGGTCGGCCTGCAGCCGCTCGACGTCCGGACCGGCGTGCGCCTGTACGCCGAGGCGACGCTCGGCGCCGCGCACCAGCGTGTCGCTGCGTTCAACGCCTCCGCGCCGTTCACCTCGGTGCGGCCGATCGCCGAGTTCCCGCTCGCCGCGCGGCCACAGGAGCGGCTGCTCTTCGACGGCCCGGTCGGCGGGCCGCCCTTGGCCGTCTTCTCGGAGCGACACCACCCGTACATCCGGCAGCACCTCGTGCGGCTCGAGCCGGTCGTGCCGGGCACGTTCGTCGTCGAGCTGCTCGCCGAGGCGACTGAGGGGAGCGGCCGCACGCCGACCGCGATCCAGTTCCGGCGCCCGCTCGGCGTCCGCGCCGGCGAGGTTGCGGTGGAGGTCGTCGAGGACGGCGACTCGGCCTACGTCGTCCCCAAGGACCGGCCGGCGCTCGCCGGCAGGGCGCTCGCGAACCTCGCGTTCGCGTCGTGCCGCCTCGAGGCGGGCGGGGCGCCGCCAGCGGACGACTTCAAGGTCTCGAAGAAGGACGTCGCGGCGCTGCTCGAGGAGGGCGCGGCGGGCGGCGCGGGGTTCTATCGGCTGCTCGACTCGAAGTTCTCGGGCGCGCTCAAGACGGGCCCCGCCTTTCGCGGCATCCGCGCCACGGCCGAGAAGGACGGGTTGTTCCTGGCGAGCGCGTGGCTCACGGACGACGCGATGGCGTCGATCGCGGTCCCGGGCCGCTTCGTCTTCAACCCCGTGCTCGCCGACATGGCGGTCCAGGCCGCCGCCGCGTGGGCGATGATCCGCTTCGATCGGATGGAGATCCCGTTCGAGATCGGCGCGCTGCACGTCCTCGGGCCGACGCGCGACAGGCGCTCGATCGTCGTGTGCCGCGCCCACGAGATGGACGCGGAGCGGACCGTCGTGGATCTCGTCGTGCGCGAGCCGGACGGGCGCCCGATCCTCGCCATGGATAGGCTCGTCCTGCGGACCATCGAAGCGGCGGGCGGCTGAGCGATGATGGACGTCGACGAGAGGCTCGTGGGGGAGGCGGCGTTCGACGGAAACGACGCGGTCGTCATCGGCGCGGGGCTCGGCGGCCTGACCTGCGCGCTCGAGCTCGCGCGCCAGGGGCTCAAGGTCTGCGTGCTCGAGCGGCACCGCGTCGCCGGCGGGTACGCACACGCCTTCCGCAGGCGCGGCTACCACTTCGACGTCTCGCTGCACTACGTGGGCGGCCTCGATCCCGGCGGCATGACGCACGGCGTCCTCGAGAGCCTCGGCGTGTACGAGCGGCTCAAGCTCGTCCGGCACGAGCGCCTCTTCACCGCGGACGCGCCGGGGCTCAGGCTCGAGGTGCCGAACGGGCGGGCCGGGAGCCTCGCGTACCTCTGCGAGATGTTCCCCCGAGAGCGCGAGGGGCTCGAGGCGCTGTTCGCGTTCGTGACGACTTTGAAGAACGACATCATGGGGCCGACAATGGACCCGGAGTTCGACGTGCCGCTCGAGCAGCGGGTGAGCATCGCGCTAGGCAACGCGTCGTTCGACGACGTGCTCCGCCGCTTCGTCTCCGATCCGCGGCTCATCGCGGTGCTCGGCTCGTCCTGGATGTACCTCGGCCTGCCGCACGATCGGGCGACGGCGATCTTCTCGACCTGCGTCTTCTCGAGCGCGTGGCTCGAGGGCGCCTACCAGATCGTGGGCGGCGGCTCGTCGCTCGTGCGCATCCTGGTCGAGCGGCTGCGCGAGTGCGGCGGGGAGTGCGCGACGCGCTCCGAGGTGAAGCGCATCGTCGTCGATGGCGACGCGGCTCGCGGCGTCCAGCTCGCCGACGGCCGGTTCGTCGCGGCGAAGACGGTCGTCGCGGCGGTGGATCCGTACCAGACGTTCTTCGAGCTGATCCCGGGAGACGAGGTGTCGCGGGTGTTCCGCCACCGCCTCGGGCAGATGCAGCCCTCGATCTCCTTCTACGTCGCGTACACCGGGCTCGACTGCCCGCCGAGCGAGCTCGGCGTCCCCCACGGCAACTACTTCCGCTTCTACGACGCCGATCCGGCGGAGTCGTACCGCAAGGCGTGCGCCCACGAGGTGGAGCGCACCGACTGGTCGTCCACGTGCAACGAGGGGATCGACGAGGACATGTCGCCGCCGGGGTGCGGCATCGTGTCGTTCGTCGAGCCCACGACCGCGCGCGACTGGTTCTTGATGGACGACGCGGCGTACCACGCCGAGAAGGCCGACGTGCAGGCGCGGCTGCTCGCGAAGTACGAGCGGCAGTTCCCGGGACTCCTCGACCACGCCGAGGTGATCGAGTTCGGCACGCCGCGCACCATGGCGCGCTTCAGCCGGAACCACGACGGCGCGGTGTACGGGTTCGCGCAGACGAGGGAGCAGGCGGTCCCGAAGCGGCTGCGCAACCGCACGCCGATCAACGGGCTGTTCCTCACCGGCGCGTGGACCTGGTCCGGCGGCGGCTACGAGGGCGCGATCATGACCGGCGTCCAGACCGCGCAGGCCGTGATGCAGGAGCTCGGCATGGAGCATCGCGCGCCGAGGATTCGCGTCCACCCGCCGACCGAGGCCGGCCGGGGGCGGGAGCCCGCTGACGTGCGCGCCGCGACCATCCCGAGCGCGCTCGATCCCGAGTCCGAGAGCGAGCACTACCGGCACAGGCTGAAGATCAGCGTCTACGGCAACGACCTGAACTCGCGCGGCTACGCGGACGCGAGCTCGTACCTCAGGTACATGGACCGCGGCCGCCTCGAGGCCATCGAGGATATCTGCCACGGCGCCGGCAAGGGCTCCTGGCTCGACCAGTACGTGGTGAACGTCTACCGCATCGAGGCGAGGTGCGCGACGGTCGTGGGGATGGGCCAGCGCCTCGAGGTCCGCACCGGGCTGCGGCGCACGAGCACGCACCGCGCGGCCTTCGATCAGCGGCTCTTCGACGTCGCGACCGGGGATCTCGTGGTCGACGCGAGCGTCGAGGTGCTGTTCCTCGACGGCGCGATGAAGCTCGTCCCCGTGCCGCCCGAGCTGCCGGTGTCCAGCTTCGTGGCGCCGGACTTCGCGGCGGATCGCACGAAGCCCGTGCCGTTCACGGTCGAGGACGTGTTCCCGTTCCGCACGAGCTACCGCGTCTACTTCGAGGACACGGACACGCAGGGCATCACCTACCACGTGTCGTACGTGCGCTTCTGCGAGCGCGCCCTGTTCGACATGATCCGAGCGGTCTGGCCCGATCTCGGCGAGGCGACCTGGATGCGGCGCTACCGGAGCTCGGTCTCGCGGCTCGACATCCGCTACCTGAAGGCGACCAAGCTCGGCGACTGGCTGAGCGTGCGCACCGGGCTCATCAGGGTGGCGCCCGAGCGGATCACCTTCGGGCAGCGCCTCGTCCACGAGGTCACGGGCGAGGTCGTCGCGGACGCGATCACCGACGTCGAGTTCCGGGACGAGCGAGAGCAGCTCGTCCCGGTGCCGCTCCAGATCGTCGAGATGGCGGGCGCTGTGATCACCGCGAACCGCGGCGACAGGGAGTGACGGAGGAGACGCCGTGAAGGGCCTCAGCGCACACCTTCTGAACAAGGAGAACCTCGACCTCGTGCGGCGCAGCGCGTGGAAGCTCGGGCGCCCGCGGATCGTCGAGCTCGGCCTGCGCTACTTCGGGGTGAACCCGGGCGAGGTCGCGCGGATCTCCGCGAACCTCGAGCGGATGGGGCTCGCCTGCGACGGCGCGGCGCTCGACGCGGCGCTCGAGGGGATCGCGGCGCACTACTACGAGAAGCTGTTCGCGCTCGTGAAGACGTACGAGGCGTACTGGATCGCCAGAAACCGCGTCGAGCTCGGTGGCAGCCTCGAGGTGTTCGCCGAGGCGCGCGCGGCGCGCAAGGGAGTGTTCGTCGCCCAGTCGCACTTCGGCGCGACCTATCTGCTCGCGAGCGTGCTCATGGCCAACGGGATAGAGGCGAGCATGGTCGGCAACTTCCCAGGGCAGGTGGGGAGCATGCTCCGCGAGAACGGCGCCACGATCGCCGCGCGGTACGGCACGGCGCGGGCGAACCTCCTGAACCTCGCCGACCCGACGGTCGACGTGCCGATGGAGATGCTCGTGCGGCTCAAGCAGCGCGAGGTGCTGTCCAACGTGTTCGACGAGAACAACGAGTTCAGCCGTCCCGTGAAGCTGCTCGGCAGAGATCTCTTCGGCGGCTCGGGCATGGACCTCATCCTGCGGCACTTCACCGACGATCAGCTGATCGTCGTGACGCCGTTCCTCGTGCGCACCTCGGACGAGACGTTCCGCTACGAGATCGATAGGCACTCCCTCGCCGCCGGCGACGTGATCCAGAGCTTCTACCGCTCCCTCGGGGAGCGCGTCCGCGCCCACCCCGAGCAGTGGTACTTCCTCCAGGAACTCCACGAGAGCTTCGAGGACAAGCGAAAATAGAGTACACTGGCATTACGAGAAAGAGAGGTGCGCGGATGACGCGTATATTGACTTGGTTCTGGCTTGCGGCGCTGCTCGGCTGTCAGGGCATCGGCGACGACCACTCGAACAGTAGCGGCGACGGCGGCACGGACTCGGACACCGACGTGGACACGGACGCCGACTCGGATTCAGACTCCGACTCCGACGGCGGCGTGGACCCGGTCGCCGACGACGACGGCGACGGTCTCTCCAACAGCATCGAGATCGAGAACGGCACCGACCCGAACGACCCGGACTCGGACGACGACGGGTTCTCGGACTTCGTCGAGTGGTACGCCGGGACCGATCCGAACGACCCGGATTCCAACCCGAAGGCCGAGGGGAACTTCTACTTCCTCATGCCGTACACGGATCCGCCGGAGCCGACCGAGGACACGCTCGTGTTCCAGACGAACATCCAGTTCGCGGACGTGTTCTTCGCCATGGACACGACGGGCAGCATGGGCGGCGCGATCACGAACCTCAAGAACACGCTGACTTCGACGATCATCCCGGAGATCGCGGAGATCATCCCGTTCGCCTGGTTCGGCGTGGGGTATTTCGACGACTACCCCGTTTCGCCGTTCGGCGACTCGGCGTCGGGAGACAAGGTGTTCGCCCTGCTCCAAGAGATGACGGGGGACACCGCCGAGGCGCAGGCGGGCGTCAACCTCCTCGCAACCCACTACGGCGCCGACGGCCCTGAGAGCCAGGTCCCGGCGCTCTGGGCGATCGCGACCGGCGGCAGCCTCGGCACTTACCTCGAAGCGCAGACGTCGTGCCCGGCCGGCCAGTACGGGTACCCGTGCTTCCGGCCTGGCGCGATCCCGATCATCATGCTGATGACCGATATCACATTCCACAACGGCCCCGGAAACTACAGCCCCTACGGGACGGCGATCAGCCCGGAGGCACCTTCGTACAACTACGCGGTCGCGGCGCTCGACACGATCCACGCCAAGGTGCTGCCGATCTACAACGGCTCGGTGGGCACGCTCGGGCAGACGCACTGCGAGAACATCGCGCTCGACACGGGCGCGGCGATCGACGACGTGCCGCTCGTGTTCCCGATCAACTACGACGGGACCGGGCTCGGCACGAGCGTCGTGGACGCGGTCGAGGATCTCGCGACGGGCGTGCCGTTCGACATCGAGACCGAGATACGCGACAACGAGACGGACGCGGTGGACGCG
>JALNZK010000193.1 GCA_023229365.1 Pseudomonadota bacterium
GTCCGCGAGGGGGACGCAGTGGGCGAGGAGGCTCCCGCGGCGCAGGACGCCGAGCTTCGCGAGCCGGTCGAGCGGCCCTGTGAACCCCTCGGCACGGGCGTGCGCGAGGTCGCAGCGGTCCTCGGCGACGTGCGCGTGCAAAGGGAGGTCGTCCGGGACGGCCTTCGCGAGGAGCGCGAGCGACGCGTGCGACAGCGTGAAGCTCGCGTGAAGGCCGAACAGGCCGCGCAGCCTCTCGTGCGCGCGGTGCCGCGCGGCGAAGTCGAGGTTCTCGGCGACGCTCTCCTCGAAGACGGCCGGGCCGTTGCGGTCCGAGGTCTCGAAGCAGAGCGCCGCCGTCATGGAGAGCGCGCCGAACGCGCCGGCGAGCGCGTCGAGGCTGCCGCCGACGCACGACGGCGACGCGTGGTGGTCGACTATCGCAGTGCAGCCGCGCCGCACGCACTCGATCGCCGTGACGAGGCCGCAGAGCCGCACCGCCTCGAGGTCGAGCGCGCGGTCGAGGCGCCACCAGAGGTTCTCGAGCACGTGCGGGAAGTCCGAGAGATCGCCCCGCAAAGGCATGCCGCGCGCGAGCGCCGAGTAGGCGTGGTGGTGGGAGTTGACGAGCCCAGGCAGTACGAGGCCGTTCGGGACGACGAAGCGCTCGGCGTCCGCGTGGAGACGGGCACATTCGTCGCGATCGTCTTTGCGTGAAAGGACGCGCGCGACGACGCCGTCGACGATGTGGACGTCGGCCTCCTCGACGAAGCGTCCCGCCCCGTCGTACAGCCCGGCGACCGAAAAGATGCGGGTCCTCTGGGTCACAGAGCGGAATTGTGCACTCGGAACGGGGCAAGACAAGGCATTTCAGGAGAGAAAAGGGACAGAAGGGACCGAAGGGACAGAAGGGACCGAAGGAAAACGGGGTGGCAACACAGTCGTTTTGGTCTCTTCGATCGTTGACTCCCGCCCGCAGGAGTGACACCCAGGTTCTCATGTACCCCTCGACCATCGGCACCCTCGCCGGGGCGATCGCGCACGAGCTCGGAGCGCACGGCCGGATCTTCGGCGTCCCCGAGGAGGCGTTCGCGCCGGCGTCCTCCGGCTCCAGGCTGCGCTGCGATCACATGGGGCACGCGCTCGACAACCCGCTCGGCGTGGCCGCCGGCCCGCACACGCAGCTCGCCCAGAACATCGTCGTCTCGTACCTGGCCGGCGCCCGTTTCGTGGAGCTCAAGACCGTGCAGATCCTCGATCGGCTCGACGTGACGAAGCCGTGCATCGACATGCGCGACCTGGGCTACAACTGCGAGTGGTCCCAGGAGCTGACGCTCGAGCAGTCGTTCGACCAGTACGCGAGCGCCTTCGTGCTCGTGCACGCCCTGGCGCGGGCGCGGGGCGCCGATCCGTCGGGCTTCACGTTCAACATGTCGGTCGGCTACGACCTCGCGGGGATCCGCTCCGACGCGGTGCGCGGCTTCGTCGATCGCATGCGCGACGCCGGCGACGAGATCGCCCGCCGCGCGCGCGTCGTCTGCGACGCGTTCCGCGGGACCGCGCTCGCCGTCGACGACCTCGACCCGCCGCGCTGCATCTCGGACGGGGTCACGCTCTCGACGATGCACGGCTGTCCGCCCGCGGAGATCGAGCGGATCGGGCTCCACCTCGTCGAGGAGCTCGGCCTGCACACGACCGTCAAGCTCAACCCCACGCTGCTCGGGAAGGAGCGGCTGCGCCACCTCCTGCACGACCGGCTCGGCCACGACGGCGTCGAGGTGCCGGACGAGGCGTTCGCCCACGACCCATCCTTCGAGGACGCGTGCGCGATCATCGCGTCGCTCGACGGGGCGGCGAAGCGGGCGGGCGTGCGGTTCGCCGTGAAGCTGACGAACACTCTCGAGACGCGCAACGTGGAGAAGGCGCTGCCGGCGAAGGAGCCGCTCCACTACATGTCCGGCCGCGCGCTGCACCCGCTCGCGGCGGCGCTCGCCGCGCTCCTCGCCGATCGCTTCGGGGTCGCGGTGCCGATCTCGCTCTCGGGCGGCGTCGACGCCTTCAACGCGGCCGACCTGCTCGCGTGCGGCGTCCTCCCGCTGACCGTGTCGTCGGATCTCCTGCGCCCGGGGGGCTACGGCAGGCTGCCGCAGTACCTCGAGCGGATCGGGACGCGTCTCGAGGCCTTGGGCGTCGCGGATCTCGGCGGGTCGGTCCCGAACGCGACGAGGCTCGCCGCCTACGCCGAACGCGCCGCGGACGACGTGCGCTACGGGAGGCGCGGCGGGCGCCCGGTGTTCTCCTCTCGGCGCGCGCTCGGGCTCGTCGACTGCATGGCGGCGCCCTGCCGGGAGCGGTGCCCCGCGCACCAGAACGTCCCCGACTACCTGCGCCTCATCGCCGACGGGCGCGACGACGACGCGCTCGAGGTGATCCTGCGCGACAACCCGCTCGCGGCGACGACCGGCTGCGCGTGCGACCACCCGTGCACGCTCGAGTGCGTCCGCAACCTGCTCGACGACCCTATCGGGATCCGCGAGATCAAGCGCTGGGCCGTGGAGAGGGCCGCCTCCCGGGAGGTGGTCGCGCCTCGCGAGGGCGCGCTCTCGATAGGGGTGGTGGGCGCCGGCCCGGCGGGGCTCGCGGCGGCGGTCTTCTGCAGGCGGCTCGGGCACGCGGTCACGGTCTACGAGGCGCGCGATCGCCTCGGCGGCACCCCGGCGTCGGCGATCCCGGCCTTCCGGCTCCCGGACGGGGCGGTGGCGCGGGACGTCGAGCGGGCCGAGCGGCTGGGCGTGCGCTTCGAGCGCGGCCGCACGCTCGGCGGGAACCTCGAGCTCGGGGCGCTGCGCGCGGCGCACGACCGGGTCTTCGTCGCCGTGGGCGCGGGCGGCGGGCGGCGGCTCGGGGTACAAGGGGAGGACGCGCCGGGCGTCTTCGACGCGATCGACTTTCTCGAGCGCGCCAAGGCGGGGAAGCCGCCGGATCTCGGGGGGCGCGCGATCGTGGTCGGCGGGGGAAACTCCGCCATGGACGCGGCGCGGGCGGCGCGGCGGCTCGTCGGCGGGGGGGGGACGGTGACGGTCGTGTACCGTCGCACGCGCACCGAGATGCCCGCGGCCCGGGACGAGATCGAGGCGGCCGAGCGCGAGGGCGTCTCCATCGAGGAGCTGCTCGCGCCGAGTCGCGTCCTCGCGGGCGCGGACGGCCGCGTCGAGGGGCTCGAGTGCCTCATCATGGCGCTCGGCGCGGTAGGCGAGGACGGTCGGCGCAGCCCGGTGCCGACCCCCGGGAGGACCCGCTCGGTGCCGGCCGATTCTATCGTCGTCGCGATCGGGCAGGGGCGGCTCCCGGAAGCGCTGGCGCATAGCGGCCTCTCGGTGAAACCGGACGGGCGGATCGCCGTGGACGCGGCGCTCGAGACCGGCCTGCCGGGCGTGTTCGCGGGCGGCGACGCGGTGCGCGGCGCCTCGACGATCGTCGAGGCCGTGGCGGACGCCCGGCGCTTCGCCGACTCCGTCGGTAATCCGGGCGACGCCCGGCCGGAGCGCGAGATCGACGTCAACGCCTCGCTCGCGCGCAAGGGCCGCCGCGCCTACAAGGAGGCCGGTCCGCGCGCCGAGGCCTCGCGCTGCCTGGGATGCGACGATCTGTGCGCCCTTTGCGTCACGGTGTGCCCCAACCGCGCGAACGTCCTCTACGAGATCGCTCCCTCCGGCGACGGGATCGCCCAGCGGTACCAGACGGCGAACGTCGCGGACTGGTGCAACGAGTGCGGCAACTGCGCCGCGTTCTGCCCGACGGGAGGCGCGCCCTACCGCGACAAGCCGAGGGTCTGCCTCACGGAGGAGGCCGCGCGGGGGATCGCGGACGGCGCGGTCTTCCTTCTCAAGCGAGAAGGCTTCGAGGTCACCGTGCGGAGGGGCGGCGAGACCGTCTCGGTCGGGAGCGACGACGCCCGCGCTCGGCTGTCGGCGATCGGCGAGGCCCTCTACCGGGAACTCGGCTACCTGGCCTGATTCCCGCCCGCGAGCGCCATGAACACCTTTTCGGGCGTGAGCGGCGTTTCGAAGCCGACCGCGGCGTCCTCCCGCGCGGCCCGGATCGCCTCGACGAGGGCGAAGTACGCGGCGATGGCGTACATGAGCGGCGGCTCGCCGATCGCCTTGGAGCCGTAGGCGCCGAAGCGGTTCTCGTCGCCCTCGAGGAAGCGCACCGAGATATCGCGCGGCGCGAAGTCGACGTCCGGGAGCTTGTAGGTCCCGAGCGTGTCCGTGAGGAGGCGGCCCGACCCGTTCCAGCGCAGCTCCTCGAGCAGGAGCCAGCCGAGCCCCTGCACGAGGGCACCCTCGACCTGGCCGAGGTCGACCCCGGGATCGAGGCTCGAGCCCACGTCGTGGACGATCCGCACGGAGTCGACGCGGTAGGTGCCCCGCAGGCAGTCGAGCGTCACCTCGGCGATTGCGGTGCCGCACACGTGGTACGCGAACGGCGCGCCCTGGTTCTTCTCCCTGTCGAAGTGGATCCCGGGCGTGGCGTAGTGCGCCTGGGCCGTGAGGCTCACCCGCGCCGCGTGCGCCGCCGCGGCGATCTCGGAGAACGAAGCCCCCGGGTGCGCGGCCGCTACCGGCGCGAGCCTCGCGCGGAGCGCCTCGGCGGCCATTCGCACCGCCTGCCCGTTCATGTCCGCTCCGGTGCTCGCGGCGGTCGGCGAGACGTTCGCCGTGCGGGTGGTGTTCGTGCTCTCGACCTTGACCGAGTCGAGGTCGACCCCGAGGGCGGTCGCCGCGATCCGCCGCAGCTTGGCGCGCACGCCCTGGCCCATTTCCACCGCCCCGGCGCTCACGCCGACGCTGCCGTCGACGTAGACGTGCACGAGGGCGCTCGCCTGGTTGAGCATCGTGTTGGTGAACGAGATGCCGAAGCAGACCGGCATGACCGCGAGGCCGCGCTTCGTCTCGCAAGAGCTCCTGTTGTGCTCCTCGACGAGGCGCGCACGCTCGGCGACGGCGGACTCCGTGCAGGCCTCCGCGAAGCACTGCCGAGCCCGGACCCCGCGCGCCACCATTCCGTACGGGAAGCGATCGCCGTCCCCGATCAGGTTCCGCTCCTGGATCGCCCGCGCCGGGACGCCCATCTTTCGAGCCGCGGCGTGGATCGCCGCCTCCATCACGAACATCGCCTGCGGGCCGCCGAAGCCGCGGAACGCAGTGTTGGGCGCGACGTTCGTGCGGCACGGCGTCGCGGTCGCGCGGACGTTCGGCACGCGGTAGCTGCCGGTCGCGTGCAGCAGGGTGCGCTCGAGGATCGCGGTCGACAGGTCGGCGGCCGCGCCCGAGCTCTGGTAGAAGGTCACCTCGTACGCCGTGATCGCGAGCCCCGCGTCGAGGCCGATCCGGAAGTCCGCGGAGTAGGGGTGGCGCTTGCCGGTCAGCCGCATGTCCTCGCCGCGCGAGAGGACGAGCTTGACCGGGCGGCCGACGCGGACCGCCGCGAGCGCGGCCATCGCGGCGTAGGCCGTGGCCTGATCCTCCTTGCCGCCGAAGCCGCCGCCGAGGCGCAGCACGTCGACCTCGACGTCGTGCATCGGCACGCCGAGCACCCTGGCGACGCCGCGCTGCACGCCGGACGGCGACTGGGTGGACGAGCGCACGTGGACACCGCCGCGCTCCGTGGGCGTTGCGAGCGCGCCCTGCGTCTCGAGGTAGACGTGCTCCTGTCCGCCCGTGTCGCACCGGCCCTCGACCACCACGGCCGCGGCGGCGAGCGCCTTCTCGACGTCGCCCGACGCGATCGTGCGCGGGGGCGCGATGAGCATCCCTCGGGCGAACGCCTCCCGCGGATCGAGCACCGGCGCGCGCTCGTGAACCTCCACGGCGACGAGCTTCGCGGCGGCACGCGCGGCCGCGGCGCTCCTCGCCACCACGAGCGCTACGGGCTGCCCGACGCAGTCGACCTCGTGCGCGGCGAGCAGCGGCTCGTCCTGGATGATCGCGCCTATCTGGTTCTCCCCGGGCACGTCGGCCGCGGTGAGCACGGCCACGACGTCCGGCGCGGCGGCGGCCGCTCCCGTCTCGATCCGGACGATCTCTCCGGCGGCGGCGGGGGAGGGCACCGGCGCCGCGAACAGGCAGTCTGCCGGCACCTCGACGTCGTCGACGAACCGCGCCTCGCCTCGCGCGAGCAGTATCCGCTCGTCCCGGCGGTTCACGGAGCCACCCCGTAGAGCGCGCGGATCGCGTCCGGGTAGAGCGCCGCGAAGTGGCCCCACACGAGCCGCTCGAGCAGGAGCGCCTTGTACGCCGCGCTCCCGCGCACGTCGCCGATGGGCGCGATCTCGGCCCGCGCCTGCGCGATCGCCCCGCGGACGGTCTCCTCCGTGATCGGGCGGCCGGCGAGCCAGCGCGAGCTCTTCGAGAGGAGCAGGGGCACGGGGGCGACGCCGCCGGCGGACAGGCGGGCCGCGCCGACGACGCCGTGCTCGGCCGAGATCGCGATCGCGCAGTTGACCCCCGCGATGTCGAGCAGCCGGCGGCGGGAGACCTTCTCGAAGCGGAAATGGGCACCAGGCACGGGAAGCGGGATGTCGACGCGGGCGACAATCTCTTCGGGCGCGAGAGCGAGAGACTTATAGCCGAGGTAGAGATCTTCCAGCGCAACCACACGCCGCGATTCATCTTTTTCCAGTGTGACCTTTGAACCGAGCGCGAGGAGGGCGATCGACAGATCGCCGATGGGCGACGCGTTGACGAGGTTGCCGCCGACCGTCGCGCGGTTGCGGACGAGCGGCGAGGCGAACAGCTCGAGCGCGCGGCGCAGATCGGGAAGATGCTCCTCGATCACGGGGCTCTCCATGAGCTCCGCCGCGGTCGTCGCCGCACCTATCGAGATCGCGTCCCCTTCGCGAACGACGCCGCGCAACCGCTCCTCTCGCCCGAGGAAGCGCAGGGGCCTGTCGCGCAGCTTGTCCGCCGACGCCACGAGCAGATCCGTCCCGCCCCCTACAACGACTCGATCATCGCGCCGTAGCGCCGTCTCCGGCGCGGAGGCGGAGAGCTTCGCGGGCACGGCGCCGAAGTACGCCGGCAGCACCCCGAGGGCGATCAGCCGGTCGACGCGCGCCTTGCCGGGCGGCCCGAGCTCCTCGAGGGTCGCCACGAGCTCGCCCACGGCGCGGCGGATTCCCGCGTACCCCGTGCAACGGCAGAGGTTGCCGGCGA
>JALNZK010000194.1 GCA_023229365.1 Pseudomonadota bacterium
TCGCTGCGAGCCGCTCCAATAGTTCGAGCGGGTGGAACACGAGGGCGGTCGTGCCGTCCGACCACTTCGTCTTCTGCGTGAGGAGGATGTTGCCGTCCGGTAGCTCGCGAAGACGGCTCTCGGCAATGGGCGGGCGCAACAAGTAGCGGAGCATCCGTTCGAGGCGATCGCGCTCCTCGGGTTTGGCCGGTGCGCCAGCGTGAAGATCGAAACCCTGATACCGTGCGTGTCTCTTGCGCTTCGGCGCCTTGACGACCTCGTCCGGTTCCTCGCCGATCCGCCGCACACGTTGCCCCGTTCGAGGACCGAACGCGGAGATCCCCTGCACCGAGGCGCCGCTCGCCGCCGCGAGCGCCGGGCTCTCCTCGACGAACGGATCGTCCCAACCGCCGTCGTCGGTGGAGATCGAGATCCGCGTCCGGCCGAGCAGGCGGAGGACGCCCTTTCGAACCGACTTCACTATCACTGCGACGTCCTCGGTCGACGGCGCGGGCAGCCTGTGGAACACGAGCTCCCCGTCAACCTCGACGAACACGCCGTCGAGCGCCGCCATGTGGAAGTGGACGTTGAGATTCAACGCGCCCCCGGCGCGCTGGATCACGGTCACGGCGCCGGTCCGGGCGTTCACGTATCCGCGATCCTTCGCCCTTTTCCGCTGGTACCTGTCGAGCGCTCGCCAGAAGATCCGAAGCACCTTCAGGCTCAACTCGTGATCCCATGCCAACCTGTAGCGCAGCGCGAACGGCACGCTGAGCACCCACTGGCGGACCGGCACGAGCGGAAACACGGAGTCGACGAGGTGCGCGGCGAGCTCGGCCATGCGGCGTCCCGCGCAGCTCGGGCACGCGGCGCGGCGCTTGCACGAAAAGGGAACGAGACGTTCCTTGCCGCACGTCTCGCACTTGAGCCGCGCGAAGCCGCCGGAGAGCGAGCCGCAGGCGAGGAACTTCCGTAGCTCGTCGACGACGAAGTCCGGGACGCCCTCCCCGTCTTCTGACCCGCCGCGTGCTTGGCGGAGAAACTCCTCGAGGTTCTCCCGCACGACCTTGTGCAAGACGGTTGCCTCCGGCGATCGCGGCCGATAGCCGGCCGGGGCGGAGGCGAACGACGAGCCGAGCGACCAAGCTGGCTCTCTCTGGCGGGCAGCTTGTTGCACGCCGCGGCGGGAACCACGATGCGTGCCGAATCGGCGGAATCAGGAAAGACGCGGATATTCGCAGTTGCGCGTCACCGTGAGCGGCGGCGACGCCGGCGGGTGGCGGCGGGCGCCGGTAGCTCGAACACGAGCCCGCCTACATCCTGCGGGCTTCGGCGCGGTCGTCGATCTCCGAGGTCGAAGGCGGTCTGCGGCCGGCGCCCGGGTCGGCCGCTACTTGGCGAGCACCAGGAAGTAGTCGACCTCGAACGGCGCCGCCTTCGCGAGCTGGAGCTCGACCGTGTGCTTGCCCGACGGGAAGGCGTCCGCCCCGATCTCGATCCGCGCCTCGTGCATCTCCTCGCCGCGCAGCTCGATCGACGCGATCTTCCGGCCGTCCACCGCGATCGCGAGCGGGATCGCGGCCCCCTTGTCGGCGTCGAGGTGCCGCGCGCGGACGATGAGCGTCGCGCCCTCCGCGGCCGCGGCGTCGAACGCCAACCGCGCCTCCCGTCCCTTGGTCGCGCACTTCGTCCGCTCGAGGAACTCCTCCGGCAGCACGCGCTCCTTCTCGGCGCAGTCGCCCCACCCGCCCGCGAGCGCCGGCGCGCCCTTCGCGACGTCGGTCCCGAAGAGCTTCCCCTCGCCCACCGCGCCCAAGCGGACGAGCGCCTCCGCGGTCCACTTGATCTCGTGCTCCTCAGCGAGGACGCGGAGCAACCTCGGCACGGCGGCCTCGAGCTCCAGCCACCCGAGCGCCACCACCGCGTAGCCGCGGATGTCCGTGTGCGTGTCGTACTTGAGCACGTCCACGAGCGTGTCGTAGGCGCGCGGATCGCCGATCTTGCCGAGCGCGAGCACCGAGAGGTAGCGCGTGCGCTCCTCGGCGATCGTCTCGATGAGCGGCTCCACGGCCGCGGGATCCCGCAGATCGCCGAGCAGCCGGATCGCGTTCTCCCGCACCTTGAGATCGTCGCGGCCGAGCGCCTCGACGAGCGCGGGCACCGCCGCCGCGTCGCCGAGGCCGCCGAGCGCGAGCGCCACCCTGTCGCGGACCGCGGGGTCGTCGTCGTAGAGCGCGTCGCGCAGGAGGTCGCGGCCCCTATCGATCTTCATCGACACGAGCGCGAGCGCCGCGGCGCGCGCGACCGCCGCGTCCGGATCGTCGACGAGCACCTCGAGCCGCTCGATGCCGTTCCACGCGCGGATCTCGGCGATGAGCCCGAGCGCCTCCTCCCTCCTGGCGGGCGGCGCGGCCCCGTCCTCGGCGAGGCGGAACAGGCCCGGGAGCGCCCGCGTGTCGCGCATGCGGCCGAGCGCGAGCGCCGTGCCGGCCGGATCCTCGCCGCGGCTCAGATCGTCGAGCCAGAGCCGCGTCTCGTCGAGGAGCCGCTCCGCGATCCCGCGCCGCTCGTCGTACCTGTTCGTCAGCTCGCGGGGGTCGGCCTCGAGATCGTAGAGCTCGTAGAGCCCGCGTGACGGGTCCGCGACGAGCTTCCACGGCCAGTCGAGCGCCATGTGCTCGCGCATCACCGACGCGAAAACCGGCCGCGGCACGAGCGCCGCGTCGCCGCCGACGAGCGCGGGGCGCAGATCCCTCCCGGCCATCCCGTCCGGCGGCTGGCGCCCGAGCAGGGCGAGCGCGGTCGGCGCGAGATCGACGAGCGACACCGGGGTCGACACCCGGCGCGGCGCGGCGCCTGGGGTCTTGATGATCAGCGGGACGCGGGTCTGCTCGTCGAACAGCGACGATCCGTGGTAGTGGCCGCCGTGATCCTCGAACTCCTCGCCGTGGTCCGCCGTCAGGACGATCACGGCGTCGCGGGCCAGCTTGTCCTCGAGGTAGTCGATCAATCGCCCCACCTCGGCGTCCGCCGCGAGGATCTCCCCGTCGTACCTGTCCCGGGGCGCCTCGCCGAACCGCTTGGAGAGGTACGGCTCGTGCACGTTGAAGTAGTGCGCCCAGACGAAGAACGCCGGCTCCCCGCGCGCGACGAGGCGATCGACCTCGGCGATGACGTTGTCGGTCAGCTGCTCGGGACGGGGCGCGCCGTGGCTCGCGTCCGTGAAGCCGAACTGCTTCTTCCGGTAGCACCCGACGCTGTCGCCCTCGGTGAAGAAGATCCCTTGCGTGTAGAACGCCGAGGTCTCGTACCCCGCGGCCCCGAGCTCGTCGGCGAGCGTCCGGTGGTCGATCGGCCTGCCGAGGATCGCCTCGTCGTGGAGGTAGCGTGAGGTGTGGAACGACGAGATGGAAAACGAGCTGTGCGGCGCCGTGCAATAGGCGCGTTCGAACACGGTCGCGCGGCTCGCGAGCTCGTCGATCCGGGGCGTGAGCCGTCGCGCCGTGTGGCCGTACGCCCCGAGGCGGTCGGCGCGCAGCGCGTCGATGGTGATGAGGACGAGGTGCGCGCCCGGGAACGCCGGGAGCACCGAGGCGGCCGCCGCGCTCCGCTCCTTCCTCTCGCGCTCGTACCGCTCCCGGCGGGCGGCGGCGGACGGCCTCGGCCCCTCGTCCACGCGGCGCGGGCCCGAGGTGAGGCGGACGACGTTGGCCGCGGTCGTCGTCCGCTCGTAGAGCGCGACCTTCACGACCTGTCGAAGGTCCAGGGTCAGCGCCGCCACGGCGCAGGCGGCGGCAGCGGCGAGCACCCCCACGATCGCGGCGACGGCGACCGATCGGCGCACCGGGCCGCGCGCGAAGACGATCTGGAAGGCGAGCGTCAGCCCGCCGAGCGTGCACACCGCGAGCGCCGCGTGCAGGTAGAGGTACAACCGCCGGTACTGGTTCGCGTCGCACCACCGCATGCAGAGCGACGCCGCGACGAGGATCGCCGCTGCAATCGCGGTGATCGCGTCCAGCCGGGCGCGGCGATCCGCGCGCGCGACGAGTGCGAGCGCCGCGCGGGCGCCGGCGAAGACGAGCGCGACGAGGACGACGATGGTCGCCGCGACGAGCGCCGGCCGCGCGGGGAGCTGCGCCGTGACGCCGCCCTGGAAGAGCCGGAACGCGACGTAGACGAGCGCCGGTGCCGAGACGACGGCGACGAGCGCGGCGGCGAACCCGTGTTCCGACCGGCCCAGGCGCCTTCCGAGCGCCGCCCCGGCGGCGACGACGGCCGTGCAGAAGCACGCGAGCAGCGCGCCGGCTGCGCCGAGCCGCGCACCGATCTGGAGGGTGAGGAGCGCGACGTCGGACGGGCGCGACACCTCGGAGCGGGCCTGGTCGAGATCGAGCGCCGCGGCGACGAGGCCGGCCGCGACGCCGCTCAATACCGCGGGCGCGAGCGGCGCGAAGCGTTTCAATCCCCGGGCGTTTTCAGTGACTTCGTGATCCATGGGACGAGCGCGATGGGCTCAAGTTGGAGGCGCCGACCAGATTCGAACTGGTGATGAAGGTTTTGCAGACCTCTGCCTTACCACTTGGCTACGGCGCCACGAACGGGGGTGGATACTAGCATCACGACCTCTCTTGTCAATCCGAGCGATCTCCGCCCCGGCCGACCACCCCGGCGGTCACGACCCACGGCGCGCCGCCGCGACCGGGCGGGACGGTCTGCGAGATCTCCCGGAGCCCGGCGGACATGGCACTCGCGCACAGGACGTCTCGCCGGCAGGGGGGCTGCGTGCCCCGGCGCAGGGCGCCAAACGGCCGGACGAGGGCGCCGCGCCTCCCGTCGGTCACCGGGTGCGGGAACACGATCGCGCCGCCGGGGCGGACGAACGGCGTGAGCGCACGGATCGCCGCCGCCGGATCGGCGCCGCGCGGCAGGCCGGCGGTGAGGACGAGCGCGTCGAGGCTCGACGGCCGAAACGGCAGGGCCGCGAAGCGCGCCTCCACGATCGCGAACGGCCGCTCCCCGGGGAGGCCGAGCCTTTCCGCCGCCCGGAAGAGCACACGAAACCTGTCCCCGGCGACGACGGTCGCGTGCCCCTCGGCGAGCAGGGAGCAGAGGAGCCCCGGGTTCCCCCGGTAGAAGACGCCGATCTTCAACCGCGCGCGGCCGGCGCTCCTGCGCAACGCCGCCAGGACGGCTCCCGCGACGTCGGTCAACCGCCCGCCCCTTCCCCGGCATCGGGCTTCGGGATCCCCTTCTTGCGGATCTCGAGCCTCTTCACGTGCCGCGCGTCCGCGTCGATCACGGCGATCTCGAACTCGCCCCGATCGACGATCTTGCCGCGCCGCGGGATCCTCCCCGCCTCGGCCACGACGTACCCGCCGACCGACGCGTAGTCGCCGGTGTCCGGGATCTCGATCCCGGTCTCGTCGTGCAGGTCGTGGATGGAGATGCGCGCGTCGACCTGCCAGCGCCCTTCCTCGGTCTTCTGGATGAGCGGCTCCTCGGGATCGAACTCGTCGCGGATCTCGCCGACGAGCTCCTCGATGATGTCCTCGAGCGTGATGAGCCCCGCGGTGCCGCCGAACTCGTCGACCACCATCGACATGTGCTGGCCGCGGCGCCGCATGTCGGCGAGGAGGAGGTTGATCTTCTGCGTCTTCGGGGCGAACAGGGGCTCGCCGCGGACGAGGTCGCCGGCGGTCGTCGTCTCCGGCACGCTCCGCCTGTGGATCTGCCGCAGCACGTCCTTCGCGTACAGGATCCCCACGACGTGGTCGAGGTTGGCGTCGAACACCGGGACGCGCGAGTGCCCGCTCTCGATCATCATCTGCGCCACGTCCATGAGCGGCGTGCGCCGATCGATGCCGATGACGTCGGTCCGCGGGATCATGACGTCCTTCACCATGGTGTCCGGAAACTCCATGGCCGACATGAGGAGCTCGCCCTGCCCCTGCTCCTCGAAGACCTCCTGATCGACGCCGCGCCGGATGTGGAACTCGATCTCGTCCTCCGTGGGCGCGTCCCCGTCGTCGTGATCGGCCCAGCGCCCGGCGATGAGCCCGGGGATCCGGGACAGGAGCCACGCGACCGGGCGCAGCAGGAAGTCGACGACGAGCACGATCCGGAGCAGCGGCACGACGACCCGCTCGGCGTTGTGCAGCGCGATCCCCTTGGGCGTGATCTCGGCGAACGCGAGGATGACGAGCGTCAGCCCGAACACGGAGATCGCCTCGGCGTAGTTCGGCACGAAGTAGAGCGCGACGCGGTAGCCGAGGACCGAGCAGAGGATGTTCGCGATGTTGTTGCCGACGAGCAGCGAGGCGATGATCCTCCTCTTGTTGGCGGTCCACCTCTCGAGGATCCCGAACCGGCGGAAGTCCTGGTTGATGAGCACCTCGGCGCGCGACCGCGTGATCGTCGTGAGCGCCGTCTCCGAGGCCGAGAAGAAGGCGCTCGCCACGAGGCACGCGGCGATGCCGATGAGCTCGCCGATGGGTAGGTCGCCGTCCGTCATTCTCTCTCACTCTCCCGCGCCGCGTCCGGCACGTAGCGATCGATTGCACACCCTCCCCGTTTCGTCAAAACGGGAAGCGGACGGAGGTCGCCTCTTCGCTCGCCGCCCACAGGCGCGATGCGGCCTCCGCGTCCCGGGCCCGGGCGCTCGCCGCCGCCTCTCCGGGGCCGCCCCGCAGCGCCGCGAAGCCGCTCGGGCCGAAGAAGTCGCCGCCCCGCACGCCCGGCGCCGTGGCCGCGTACAGGGACGGCAGCGCGCCCCGCGCGGCGGGCTGGGCGATCAGCCGGTTGCCGAGCCGCATGATCGCCGCCTGCGGCCGGGATCCTCCGAGGCGGGCGCTCGTTCCCTGCAGCTCGGTCGCGGCGTAGCCCGGGTGCGCGGCCGCGGCGACGACGTCGAGCGCCGCCGCCCGCAGCCGCCGGTCGAGCTCGAGGTTGAACAGGAGGTTCGCGAGCTTGCTCTG
>JALNZK010000195.1 GCA_023229365.1 Pseudomonadota bacterium
AGGAGTGGTGGATCTCGTCGCGATTCGCAGGGACTACCGGGAGCCCGCGGATCGCACTCTGAAACGCGGGGACCTGTTCGAGATCATCCTCATTCAGATCAAGGGCGGCGGCGCTAAGAAGCCAACCCAGGCCGACAAGGACCGACTCCTCAAGGTGAAGAGGAAGTACGGCGCTCGGCGGGTCGTCCTGTTCTCCTGGAAGAAGGGCGAGGAGAAGCGGTTCGCCGTGCTGGGCAGAGATCGCGAATGGCACGACGTCGATCCGGAACAGCTTTTTGCTTAACGCTCGGGCCCGTCATGCATTTTCATCGTCACCCAGCCCCCGATCCGGTATCAAAGGTCCGATGTCGTACATTTTCGGGGGAGGTTTCGATGGCAGACCCGATCTACCTCATCAAGGTCGGCGCGCAGGTGCTCCCGATAGAGCCAAGACCGAGTTTCTTCGAGGGCTGAGATGACGACCAGCGTGGTGGAAGGCCAAGATCTCATCTGCCCGAAAATCACCCTGCCGTCCGAGGTGAGAGCGGCCCTGCGGAAGACGCGGCCGTTCTCGTCGCGCTCCAAGCGCTTGAACAAGTATCTGGAGCATCCGGACCACTTCGCGTTCGAGCTTCTGTGGACGAGGCCGAACCCGGCGCTTACGAATCCGTTCGAGATCGTGAACGGTTACGGCATCACGTTCGCCGGCTACGAGTACGCTCGGGCCATGTTCGGTGACCACCACGCCGCGTTCGACGTAGCGCAGCCGGTGTTCGAGAGAAAGAAGCGCACGGGACAATGGGAGGGTACGTTCCTGGAGTTGCGCTTCGCCCTGTTCTGCACGCAGCGCGCGATCCGGTTTCAGGACAACGGGCTTTGGGATCCCGATGGAGAGGAGATCGCAGACCTCTGCGCCCTCAACGCCGCCATCTGCGAGGCGTGGAGACGGGAGACCGCGTCTGTGCCGTCCTGACGGCGCATTTGCCTCAGACAACGGCACCGGGTGTTCGACATGACCGAGAGCCTCGCGATACAGTTGAGCTACTCGACACCGTTACGGGGTCAGCGACTCGTTCCGCCTGCGGGTCGGGTTAGGAGAAAAGTCGAATGCACAATGATGAAGCAGTCACGAACGCTGATCGCTCGGTAGCAGCTCTCCTTGCTGAGCTACTACGGCCCGCGGTTGTCGAAGCCATCCGCGCCGAGGTTCGAGCCGCGTTGGAGGCACATTTACAAGCGCAGGTGGCTACCATTCCCCCAAGGTTGTTAAACGTCTCGGAGGCGGCAAAGATTGCTGGTGTCCACGCCGAGACGATTCGTCGGGCGATCAGGGCAGGCAGGTTGTCAGCTACGACGGCCCTGGGGCCTGTGCGGATCAAACCTGATGTGCTGCATGCCTTTCTTGAGGGCAGGTGAAGAAGCGGCCCTCTTGCTCGCCGAGAATCGTGCGTTACGTTTTCAGTACGTCCTCCCCACGAGCGAGCTGTAGCTAGGGCACATGTCGTCCTGGGAGGACGTCCAGCTCGTTGACCCTGCCCATCGGTACGGAACATCCTTGCGGGTCGGCCGTTCACACCTCGTCCGACCGGGGAGGGAGCATGAACGAACGGAACGGAAACGCCGGGGTGCCGTCGACCAAGCGGGGAACGCTGCTGTTCGCCGCTCTGGTCGTGGTGGCACTGGCAGGAGCCTTTGCAGCGGGGCGCTATTCGGGCCGCGTCGAGGATGTACCCGGATCACCACAGGGCGACGTCAGTCACAAGATCAAGGCTGAAGGCGAGCCCACTCAGGGTGCATGCGGCACCGAGATCGCTCGTTTACGGCAGCAGGTGTCACAGCTCGAACGACAGTCGAGAGCCGCGGAGACCCGCGCCAAGCTCCAGGCAACCCTAGCCGGAGCAAGACCAGCGCCCGAGGATTTCGACATCGATCCGAACGCGCCCGTGACTTGGCCCGAGGACACCCCCGAGATCTTCAGGGAGGAGAGCTTCCGCCGGGTCGTGACCGAGATGGTCAAGCAGGCCGGCCCGCCTGTGGAACTGCTCGACGTCGATTGCACCGAGGCCCCCTGTTACGCCGCGCTGCGCGCCAAACCCGGCCGATATAGTTGCCTGGAGATGATGGGGTTACCGGCCTGGCAGGAGGTCTATGAGAGCGGCTGCTCGACGGGAAACTACATCAGGACGTGCGACGACGGGAGCCAGGACACGGTCTGCATCATGGCCAAGTGTTGGGAGGGCTGGTCGGACAGGACCAACAAGCACATCGAGGAACGGGACAACGCGCGCGCCGATAAGCTGCTCGATGCTTGGACCTGCGGGCACGAGAAGAAGTGACCCGTAGAGAGAAGGATGAGGGTATCCATGCTGTCTCTGTGGTTACAAGTATCGCGTCGATTCTTGTTCGTGAGCCTCCCTGCGATCACGGCGACCGCGCTAGGCATTGGGGGGTGCTCGGACTTCTTGGCTGTCGATAGCTGCTTGGACAAGGGAGGATGCTGGGATCGCAGCAGGAGCGTCTGTGAGTTTCATGATCAGTGCAAGTGCACCCCAGAACGTTGTATCCGGAACGAGGACGGGATCCTGGTCCCGGACATCAAGCCAGCCGATGTTCTGCCGCCTCCGGTCGCCGTTCCTACTCCTCTGCCGGCCTCTGCGGGAGTTCCTGCAACTCCGCAGCCCATGGATCCGTATCGATGAAGATCGTCTTGCTATTCGTTGCGTTGGTGTTGATCGGCGTCACGGCCTGCTCCGGTGAGAACGACTGGGATCGGAAGGACGCCTGGCGTCAGTGCGAGGAGGCGATCTCCGACTGGCCGGACACACCAGCTCCCCCCTGCGAGGCGATGCACATGTGCGCCAACGAAGCGCCGCTGTCGCCCGACGTAAGGCTCCGACTCGAACGGATGATCGCGGCGACACCCGGTTGCCCGGCACCGTGAGAGCCGGAATTCTGGTAGGCTTCACGTCGAGGTACCTGTTGTGAAAGCGACGCCCATCCACTTGATCGTAGCGCTCCTCCTCACCGGCTGCGCGAGGGGGACGACGCCGACACCGTCATCCAGTGCCGACGCAGCGCAGCAGACGACCGGCCCGCAGATCGTGCCGCAGCTCGTCGTGGGGCTCGCGTTCCCCGGGATCGACACCGCACCGCAGGAGGAGATGTCTCTCGCGGCGGCGCTCGACCTCCGGGAGGAGATCGAGGACGAGGCCCGGTCGCACCCGCGCGACGAGGGCACGCGCGGCTGGTTCTTCCACGGCTTCGACGACCGCACGCTGTACTTCTTCGTTGGCCGGTTCCACGTCCGCTGCGAGATCCTGGGCTGCCAGGACTACGTCGTGGAGCGCATCATCGAGGTTCGGCGGAGCGCGGACGCGATGCGGAAGTTCGGCGTCGAGAACGTCGTGCTCTTCTACGAGGTCGGCGTGCACGGCGTGCGCGGCGGCATGACTCCCGAGGAGGTCAAGCAGGTGCTCGGTCCGCCCTCCTCTACCGTCGCGGAGCAGTACGTGGGGTCGTTCCGCTGGCTGTACGACGACGGCACCGCGGTGCTGTTCTGGAACAACGTCGCCGCGGGGATCGAGGTGCGGTGAGCAGCTCGCCGAGAGCAGGAGGAGTTCTCATCGAGAGAAAAAAAACGTTGTGAAAAACGTCGACAACCTGGCGTCGGTTTAAGTGGAATATCTGTACCAAGTAGACGTCATCTTGTCGTCTCTTGTACAATTTCTGCGTCCCTCAACCATTCGAGATAACTAAGAAAAGATAATAATTGCGCCTGCTTGCCAGTTTTGGTTTTCTCGTCCTCCGGAACCGAAGGTCGCGCGTTCGAACCGCGCATCGCCCGCTGAGAAACGAAAGCCTTTCGCGTGGATAGCGCGGAAGGCTTTTTTCTTGTTACGAACGATTTGGGCATAGTGTCCAAAACGCGTCCAAGAATTCAGCGGCCATCGGTTCTCGGTCTCCACCTTCTACCTCGCCTCTTTCACGGCCGCCGGGACGATCTCGCCCAGCTCCGCCGCACTCCCGGCCTCGATCAGCACCAACGCCGCGCGCAGATCGCCATCGTCGATGATGTTGTATCGAGTGAACACCTCGCGCGTCTTGTGCCCGCTCATCTTCATCACGACGCTCTCGGCCACGGCGCGCCGCCGTGCGTTCGTAACAAAGCTCCGCCGCAGGTCGTGAAACCAGACGCCGGAAATCCCCGCGCCCTCGCACGCGGTGCGGAACTGCTTACGGACGTCCACCCACCGCGTGCCGGTCTTCGGGTTCGTGAACACGTACCCGGAGATCGAGCGCGGGAGCGCCTCCACTGCCGCTTTGGCTCGCGCGGTCAACATGATGTCGCGAGGCTCTCCCGTCTTGGTGTCTTCCGGCCCGAGGCGGATCATCCCGTTCGGCAGATCGACCTTGCGCCACCTGAGCCCAAGCACCTCGTCGAGCCTCATTCCGCTGTCGTACGCGACGATGAGGATCGGTTTGAAAACGGCATCGGCAGCAGCCACCAAAGCTGCAAGGTCCCTCTCCGACGCGACGACATCGCGGGTGTTGTGCTCTTCGAGCAAGCTGACGTCCTGGAGAGGATTGCGGTCGAGATCGCGGCACTTTACCGCGTAGGCCATCAGCCTCTTGAGCAGCGCGACCTCGCGGTTGAGCGTGCCCACCATCGGTGGCCCTCCACGCACCGTCTTCTCGTCGAGCCGCGACGTGCGGAACTCGTCCACATCGCGCTGGGTCAGTGCCTCGCACCTCTTGTCACCGAGGTGCCGGACGAGGTGCTTGGCGCGCCCCTCGTCGGTCTGCCACGACCGCTTCGCGAGCTTCGACGCCTTCGCGTACGCCTCCCACGCCTTCTCCACGGTGAGCGTGCGCGCCTTGGGCCGCTTGAAGTTCACGCCTTCAAACGCACCCGCTTTCAGCTTCTGTTCGTACGCCTTGCCCTCGGCGACATCCTCGATGTCCCCGACGTTCAGCGACACAACCTCGGAGCGTCGGAACGCGCCCGCGAAACCCAGGAGCAGAATCGCGCGATCCCGGCGACCGGCGTTCGTCTTCGGTAGCTCCTCGGTAAGACGCCGGAGGTGCTCAACGCTGACCGGGCTCACCTGGCGCCGCAGCGTCCCGATGAGCCGCCGCTGTGCATCCATCACCTCATGGACGACCTTTGCGGTAACGGGTGACGGCTCGATATTGTGGAGCCGGTGCGCCGTGGAGATCGCCGCGAGTGCCCGTTCGACCGTGGAGATCCGTTTGCCGTCTTCAACCAGCTGCTTCGCGTAGGCGGCGACGACCTGGGGCAACGCGGGCATGGACGACACACCCTGCGCGGCACACCACGCTGTAAAACGCTCCAGGTCGCCCGCGTAGGCTCGCACCGTGTTGGGGGGTGTCGTGTCCGCGACGTCCTGCTCGGCATCCTCCAGGAGGCGCACGACGCCGTCGGAGAGCCGTGCGTCATGCGGTGCGATGGCGAGGTTCGAGTCGGAGCCGCTCGGAAGGGCGTCAGAGCCTGATAAGTTCCGCTTATCGCTAACACCTTCGGAGTCCTGCGCCTGGGCCTCCTCGGACACCTTCGCCGGCGGCTCCGGAGCATCCTGGAGGACGGGGTCGGACTCAGTTATCGAAAACTCCATCATCGAGAGGAGTATACCACACGGAACAGTGCAAACCCTGCGGTTTGTGCCGTAGTGTAGGTTATTTTTGACGGCGGTCCTGAAGGCGGCTACCCTGCCGTCATGGCAAAGCAGAAGACGTCGGTGGTCACCGAGGCCACCGGGAACCGAGTGCGACTCGCCGTCGCGATCCCGCCCGAGCTGCTGGAGCGGGCGAAGAACGCCGTTTTCTACACGCCGGGGCTGACGCTCGCCGCGCTCACCGAGGTGGCGCTCGTCGCGCAGCTCGACCGGTTAGAGAAGCGGAACGGCGGCCCGTACCCGGCGAGGACGTCGGCGCTTCGCGTCGGACGGCCGGTGAGGTAGTCGGGGCCGTCATCTGTGCCCGGACAGCAGCTTGTGGTTCTGGGCGGGCGATACAGCGCGAAGCTCACTCCCCCCACACGACCCCGCCGTCGGAGAGGACGAAGTCGACTGGGGAGGAGACGCAGCGGACACCACTGGCAGAGCCGGGACTACCGAGTGTGCCCATGCGATAGGAAATGCGCGTCGTCCTCGCTTCTGTGCTGACTCCGCCACCTTTGAGCAAAGGTCCATCACCAATCCTCGGCGGAGGGTCGGTGCAGCCGTCCGCACACCAGGAGTGGTCCGCGTCTTTGTGATCCAGCACCCATTCTGCGGCGTTGCCGTACATCCCCCTTGTTCCCGCCGGGCTCTCGCAATCACCTGCATAGTTGTCATCGAAGGGGATGCAGCACGGATCTTGGCACCCGGCGTTGGAACACTCCGAATCATACGAGTCTCGACAGCAGTCATACACGCCGTACCAGCAGTTTTTGTGCTCCCACGCACAGGGGTAGATCCACCTCGTCTGCCCCCGTGCCGCCGCCTCCCACTCCGCCTCCGTGGGCAAACGCTTCCCGCGGTACTCGCAGTATAACTTCGCGCCCTCCCAGCTCAATCCGCCGGTCGCCGCCTCGATAGGACGAGAGCCACATACTCCTTCGGTAGGATAATATCCGACTTCGTTTTCGGCGATCCCCAACACCGGCGAGAATCCACTATCCATTCCGGCGACCCACATCGATACGTGCCCCTCCACCCTGTAGATATACCCGTCCCAAGCGTACTCTTCCTGAGAGAGCAGCCAGTTCAGGTACGGGATGATCTCCTCAAGGGTTGCCTCCTTCTTGTCGATCCAGAACGGCGAGAGCGCCACCTCCACCATCGGCGTCTCGTTCTGCTTGCACTGGAGGTCGTACGGCATGCAGCCCATTAGGTACCGGCCGCCCGGCACGCACACCGTGCCCGGCCCGGGTG
>JALNZK010000196.1 GCA_023229365.1 Pseudomonadota bacterium
GGTACGAGTGCGAGGCGGCGACGTCGTCGATGCCGAGGAGCGCGGCGATGGGCACGATCAGCTGGATCTGGTCGATGTAGGTCGAGTTGGTCATGCCCCACTCGATCTCGTCGTGGAGCAGCGTCCCGTGCTGGTACCCCATCTCGTACGGCGTGCCCGTGAGCCAGACGATGATGTACCCGTCGCGCTCCTCAAGGTGCGACGGCACCGCCTCCCACGGGCCGGCGTCCTCGCCGCCGTCCGCGCCGCCGTCGGAGTCGGCGTCCGAGTCCGAATCCGCGTCCGAGTCGGAGTCGGAGTCGGAGTCGGAGTCGGTCGATGCGTCGCTCACCGGGCTTCCGGCATCGTCGGAGCACGCGGCCACGAGGCCGGATAGAACAAGAATGAAGAAAGAGATCCGCATGATGCACCTCGTGATCGCACCGCGATGCCCTCACCCGCTGCGGCGCTGGCGATGCCTTCCTCCCTCTCCCGCCGGGAGAGGGCCGGGGTGAGGGCTACAGTATCGCTCCGAGCAGCCCCTGCGCCTTGTGTCCCGCCGCGCTGCACCCGCAGCCGGAGCCGCTCGAGCCGCCGTTGTCATCCGCGTCGGAGTCCGAATCCGCGTCAGCGTCCGAGTCCGTGCCCGCGTCGGTGTCGGTGTCGCCGTCGGTGTCCGCGTCCGTGTCCGCGCCGGCGTCGGGCGGATCCTCCTGCGGAAGGTCGCCGTCGCACTCGACGCCGAGCGTGAAGCCGCTCACCGCGCCCTCCCAGCCGTCGACGACGATGACGACCTCGACCCCGGCCGCCGCGTCGAACGAGAGCGCCTCGTCGGCCGTGTCGCCTTCGGACGACTCCGCGATGCAGTCCTCGCCGTCGCACGCCGTGCCGCCGAGCACGAACAGGTCGAGATCCGCGAAGAGCCCGGTGAGCGTCACGGTCACGGGCTCGTCGAGGTCGGTCGCGAACGAGTAGGCGATCTCCGGCCCGCTGTAGACGAACTCGGAGCCGCAGCCGTAGTAGAAGTTGCCGGTCGTCGACCCGGCGCCGTCGTTGCTCGCCGTCACCAGGGCGCCGCAGGTGAGCAGATCCAGAGGCTCGCAGTCGGCCGGCTCGCCGCACGAGATCGCCGGCAGCGCGTCGTACGCGCCCTGCGACGCCCACATGGACTCCGCGGCGTCGGAGCAGTCGCCCGCGAAGGGATCATACCGGACCGAGTAGTCCGCGCTGTTGATCTCGAAGTGCAGGTGCGGTCCGGTGGAGTTGCCCGACGACCCCATCAGCCCGATCGGATCGCCGCACGCGATCACGTCGCCCTCCTCGACCTCCACGCTCCCGAGCATCATGTGGCCGTAGACGCCGTAGAGGCCGTCGTAGTGTGCGACCCGCGCGTAGTTGCCGTACCCCGAGCAGTCGCTGCAGCCGGAGACCGTCAGCCCGTCGCAGCACCCGTCGAGCACGCTCTCGACGACGCCGGCCGCCGCCGCCCGGATGTCGCGCCCCTCCTCCATCCCGGTCCAGCTGCCGCCCCCGAAGTCGGTTCCGCGGTGGCCGCTGTAGGTGTTGTCCAGGCAGTTCCAGTCGACGCCGCCGTGATCGTAGTACGCCGTCACGTAGAAGTGCGGGTAGTCCTCGGCGCTCGTGGGGAAGCTGAGCTGCGCCGCGGCCGGGGCCCCGGACAGGAGAATCGACGCCGCGATCACGATGATCTTCGCGATGTCCCTCATGGCTCGAGGATACGCCAGGGTGAGCGGGGAAGCCAGCGGTCGGGCGCGTTTGCCGCGAGAGGGTGCCTACATGCACTTGTTCCAGAAGTCGTCGACGGTCTTGGCGCCGATACGGCACTGCGCGGTCTCCTTGGAGACGTCCGAGGAGATCTTGTCCGTCTTGCACTTCTTGACGTTCTCCTCGAGCTTCGCCTTGCCCGCCTCGGCGTCGGCCCTCGCCTTCGCGATCGCGCTCTGCCGCTCGCTCGAGAGCGCCTGCATCGCCGCGTCGGTGTTCTTGGCCGCCTCGTCCTTCTTGGGCGCATACTCGGCGTTCAGCTTCGCCTTCTCCTCGTCGGTCGCGGCCGCCTTGATCTTCTCCTCGAGCTCGGCGTCGACCGCCTTGAGCGCCGCGTCGATCTCGCCCTGCAGCTTCTCGAGCCTCGCCGTGAAGCTCTTCTCGAGCTCGCCGATGACCTCGTCGACGGGCGTGGTGTCGACCTCGCCGCGCAGCTCCTCGAGGTGGCGGCACATCTCGTCGAGCTCCTGATCGGTCGGCCGCTCCATGCACCCCGCCGCGAGCGACGCACCGAGCGTAGCGATAATGATGATGGTCATACGTCCTGTCATTTCATGGTCCCCCTTTTTCGAAATCGGGCAGGGTCCCCCCGGACCCATGCACGGCAAAACAATACCCTAGAGACGCGCGTTCCGGCAACCGTCGTTTGGAGGTGTTTGGAGATGACGCCCTGCGCCCGATCGCGGCCGTCGTTGTACGCCGATTCGCTTCGCGGTATGGATGGGCGGCGCGCCCCGCGCGAGGGAGGAACGACGTGAACGACGATCTCGTGCTCATCGATCTGGATCAGCCTCGGGAAGGGTACAGGAAGTTCCTGAGCGCCTGGCTCCGGCGCAAGGGCGATCTCGTGTTCGTCGTCGATCCCGGCCCGCGCTCGACCGCCGCGCACCTCGTCGGCGAGCTCGAGCGGCTCGGGGTCACCCGCGTGGACTACTTCCTCCTGACCCACATCCACATCGATCACGGCGGCGGCGCGGCGGAGTTGCTCGGGGCGTTCCCCGGATCACGCCTCTACTGCCACCCGGCGGGCGCGAAGCACCTGATCGAGCCGACCGGCCTCTGGAAGGGCTCCGTCTCCGTGCTCGGGGACGTCGCCGAGATGTACGGCGCGCCGACGCCGGTGCCGGCCGACAGGATCGCGACCGGGGAAGAGCTGACGGCCCGCGGCATCGAGCCTGTCATGACCCCCGGCCACGCGGTGCACCACGTCTCCTTCCTGCACGGCGACACGCTGTTCGCCGGCGAGGCGTTCGGCACCCGCTCCCCGCTCCCGAGCGGCGCGCTGTACATGCGCCCCGCCACGCCGAAGCGCTTCTTCCTCGACCAGGCGCTCGCGTCGCTCGACACCCTGCGCGCGCTCCCGGTCGAGCCCGCGCTCACGGCGTTCGCCCACTACGGCTCGCTGCCGGGCGCGTTCGCCTACGCCGACGCGGCGAAGCGGCAGCTCCTGCTCTGGGTCGAGACGGCACGCGAGGCGATGGCGGCGGGGACCGCGCGGCCTCGGCTCGACGACCTCGTGTTCGCGAAGCTCCAGGAGCTCGATCCCATCTACGGCCAGGGCCGCTTCGACGAGCTGGCTCCCGAGGTCCGGAGGCGGGAGCGCCACTTCCTCACGAACTCGCTGGACGGGATCCTCGGCTGGCTCGAGGGGTGACCGCGGCTCTCGCCCGAAAAGAGCCGCCGCCGCGAAATATCGCACCGGCCTCCGCGTACTCCCTCGTGAGGAGGCGCGAGGATGGGAGATGCGGACGGTTTCCATGACGACGCCCACTCGACGAGACGGGCCGACTGCCGACGGCGGAGCGCAGGGCGAGCCGCTGCTCGTCGCGCGCGCCTTCGCGGGGGACGCCGAGGCGTTCGAGGCGATCGTCGCGCGGTACCAGAGGCCCGTGCTCGGGCTCACGCGCCGCTACCTCCGCAACGCGGCGGACGCGGAGGACGCGGCCCAGGAGGCGTTCATCCGGGCGTTCGTGCACCGGGACCGCTTCGATGCGGCCCGCCCGCTCCTCCCGTGGCTCCTGGCGGTCGCGCGCCACGCCTGCCTCGACCGGCTGCGCCGCGGGCGACGGGAGGAGATCGCGGCCACGGTGCAGGCCGACGACCGCGCGTCAGACGGCCCGACAGCGGAGGACGCCCTGTCCGACCGGGAGCGGCTCGAGCGGCTCTCGCTGGCGCTCGACGCCTTGCCGGAAGGACAGCGCGAGGTCGTGGCGATGTTCCACCTGGACGGGCTCGCGTACCGCGAGATCGCGGAGGCGCTGGACGTGCCGATCGGCACGGTGATGACCTGGCTGCACCGCGGCCGCGCGCGGCTTCGGGAGGCGGTCCTCGCGGAGCCGGCGCACGAAGGCCGAGGAGAGGGACTGAGGGGAGGAGCGGCACATGACGGACATGCACCTGAGCGATGAGCGCCTCTCGGAGCTGGGCTGCGATCGCGCGTCGGTCCCGGTGAACGGCGAGCGGGCGCACCTCGAAACCTGCGCCGCGTGCCGCGAGCGGCTCGGCGAGGAGCGGCTCCTCAGCGCGCTCCTCTTTGGGGTTCCCGTCGAGCCGCCGTCCGCCTCGTTCGTGGCGGGCGCCTTGGAGCGGTACTCGCGCACGACCCGCTCCAGGACGTGGCTGCGCGCGGTCGTCGTGCTCTCGCTGCTCGCCGTGGCCGCGGGGATCTGGGTGCTCGTCGCTTGGGCGGGTTCCGACGCGATTGCGATCGACACCGCGAAGACCGTCGCGACCTGCGCCGCCGTTTTTCGCGCCCTCTGCGCCTTGGCCGCGGCGTCGCCCCTCGGCTCTGTCGTGTGCATCGCCTTGGCGTCGATGGTCTTGATCGCCGCGAGCGGAGCGCTCGCGGCACTCATCGGCAACCCCGCAAGGACCCGCGCCTCGGTCGAGGCGCGTGCGAAGGAGGTCTGAAAATGCGCGTCGAATCGAAACCCCGCGTCGCCCTCGCGACCTGTCTCGCGCTCGCAGCGGCGCTCTCGCTCCCCGTTGACGCCGCGGCCCGGGAAACCGGGACAGCGGAGGCGGGCGACCCCGACGGCGCCGCGTCGCGCCTCGACGGAGATCTCGCGAAATGGCCGACCGTGACAGTGGCCCTCGAGAACGCGACGGCGAACGACGCGCTCGCCGCCGTCGCCGCGAGGGTCGGCCTCGACTATGTCGCGCCCGCCGCGGGCCCGGGCGGGGACGTCCGGATGACGCTGTCCATGAAGCGGCGGCCCGGCCGCGAGGCGCTCGAGACGATCCTCGAGGTCGCCGGGATGCGCGCCTCGATCCGCGGGGGGATGCTCGTCGTGTCGGCCGAGCCAGCGGTGCCGCCAGCCGAGACGGCCGCTTCGCAGGCTGCCGCGCAGGTCGAATCATCGGAGCCCGTCCCGCAGCCGGCGCCCGCAGCCGCTCCACAGGCCTTTCCGCAGGCCGCGGCGACGCCCGAGCCCCCGGCGCAACCCGACGACGACGACCAGGGACGCCGCCGTCGCCGTCACGACGGCAAGCGCCGCGAGCTCGTGCGCTTCGGCGAGCCCCTGCGGGTCGAGGCCGGCGAGGTCGTCGACCAGGCGGTCGCCGTTGGGGGGCCGCTGACGATCGCCGGCACGGTGCTCGAGGACGCGGTCTGCGTCGGCGGTCCGGTGACGCTCGAGCCCACCGCGGTGGTCGAGGGAGACGTCGTGTCGGTCGGCGGCTCGGTCGACGTGCAACCGGGCGCGACCGTCCACGGCGACCGCGTGGGGATCGGCGGTCCGATGGGCGGCATCGTCGGCAGGATCGTGAGCGGGGGGGGCGCGAACGACGTGCCCATCTGGCTCTTCGTGGTCCTCGGCGTCGTGTCGGCGCTCGTCAAGGCCGCGGTCGTCCTCCTCATCGGGCTCCTCGTGATCTCGTTCCTGCCCGAGAGGTACGCGCGGGTCCGGGATCAACTCGTCCGGCGCCCGGGCAGATCGGCCCTCGCCGGGCTCATCATGGCGCTCGCGATCGTGCCGCTCTGCATCCTGCTCGCGGTGACGGTGATAGGCATCCCGCTCATCCCGATCGCCGGACTGTTCCTGTTCCTGCTCATGGTGCTCGGCGGGACGGCCTTCGCGAGCTGGCTCGGGGACAAGCTGCCGATCTTCAGGGGCCGCAAGTCCCAGTTCGGCGCCCTGGCGCTCGGAACGGCGGTCGTCTTCCTCGTCGGCCTCATCCCGGTGGTCGGAGGGATCGCGGTCGCGGCCGTATCGTTCGTCTCGGCCGGCGCGGCGCTGCTCTCGAAGCTCGGCGCCCCGCCCAAGGGCGCGCCCGAGAGCGGCGCGGGCGCTCCGGCCGCGGTCTGATCCCGCTCATTATCGTCTCTAGTAGATCGTCACCGTGTCCACGTACCAGTAGTTGATGTTGAAGGAATCGGCGCCTGCCGCGCGGAACCTGACTTGCGTGGTCGCCGTCCGGCACGCGGTCGGGAGCGCCACGTTGTAGGTCGTCGGTCCGAAGGAAGCGGCGGCATAGTAGCCGTCGACAAAGGTGTTGAGCGTCACCCAGCCGGAGCCGCCGTTGCACTCCACGTACATGTACTCGTCGGTGTTCGTGTAGTCGTAGAGGTACTCGTCGTAGTCGCTCAGCTCCAGCGAGTAGGCGAGCGTCGCGGCCGAGCACCCGGACAGGCTGAACGACGGCGACGTGGTCGAGTAGCTGTAGTAGGTCACGGTCGGCGTCCAGCTGAAGTACATCGAGTAGTAGGACGAATTCCACGCCCAATTGGTCTCGGTAGCCCAGCCGTCGCTGCCGGAGGTGAACGTCCACGCGCTCGGGTACGTGCAGCTGGAGGTGCACGTGCCGGCCACGCATACCATGCCGGTGCCGCAGGAGCCGCCCTCGTTGATCGCCGTCCAGCTGCACGTCGAGTCGCCGTCGCACCAGTAATCCCTGCACGTCGTGTCGGTGCAGGTGACCGTCGAGCCCAGGCACGATCCCGCCCCGTTGCACGTCGTCGAGTAGGTGCACGGGTTGCCGTCGTCGCACGCGTTCCCGCTCGGGTA
>JALNZK010000197.1 GCA_023229365.1 Pseudomonadota bacterium
GTCCGGGACGCTCGTCGACGAGGCGATGACCGCGATCGAGCGCGACAACCCCCAGCTCAAGGGCGTACTGCCCAAGGACTTCGGGCGCACCGGGCTCGACAAGCAGCGGCTCGGCCAGATCATCAACCTCGTGGGCGACATCTCGCTCGGGAGCACGGCGGATCGCGCCAAGGACACGCTCGGCCGCGTGTACGAGTACTTCCTCGCGCGGTTCGCGAGCGCCGAGGGCAAGAGCGGCGGGCAGTTCTACACGCCGTCGCACGTGGTGCGCGTGCTCGTCGAGATGCTCGCGCCGTACAAGGGCCGCGTGTACGACCCTTGCTGCGGCTCGGGCGGGATGTTCGTGCAGAGCGAGAAGTTCATCGAGGCGCACAGCGGACGCGTCGGCGACATCGCGATCTACGGGCAGGAGTCGAACTACACGACGTGGCGGCTCGCCAAGATGAACCTGGCGATCCGGGGGATCGACGCGCAGATCGGCCACGGCGACACGTTCCACAACGACCGGCACCCGGACCTCAAGGCCGACTACGTGCTCGCCAATCCGCCGTTCAACGACAGCGATTGGCGCGGCGAGCTGCTCCGCGACGACAAGCGGTGGGCGTACGGCACGCCGCCGGCGGGCAACGCGAACTACGCCTGGGTGCAGCACTTCATCCACCACCTCGCGCCGTCGGGCATGGCGGGCTTCGTGCTCGCGAACGGGTCGATGTCGTCGAACCAGTCGGGCGAGGGCGAAATCCGCAAGGCGATCGTCGAGGCGGACATTGTGGACTGCATGGTCGCGATGCCGGGTCAGCTGTTCTACTCGACGCAGATCCCGGTGTGCCTGTGGTTCATCGCGCGCAACAAGAAGAACGGCCGGTTCCGCGACCGCCGCGGCGAAACCCTGTTCATCGATGCGCGGAAGATGGGCGCGCTGGTCGATCGCACGCACCGCGAGCTGACCGAGGACGACCACGCCAAGATCGCGGGCACCTACCACGCGTGGCGGGGAGATCCCGACGCGGGCACCTACGCCGACATCCCCGGCTTCTGCAAGGCTGCGAGGCTCGACGAGATCCAGAAGCACGGCCACGTGCTCACGCCCGGGCGGTACGTCGGAGCCGAAGCTGCCGAGGACGACGGCGAGCCGTTCGACGAGAAGATGAAGCGCCTCACCGCGACCCTGCGGGAACAGCAAGCCGAGGCTGCGAAGCTGGACGCGGCGATCGCTGAGAATCTGAGAGGGCTGGGGTATGGGGGGTGACTGGGAGACGGTCCCGCTTGAGAGCCTGATTGAAACAGGACGCGGGATTTCCTACGGCATCGTCCAACCGGGCGCGGCAGTGCCTGATGGTGTGCCCATTGTTCGCGTCAGTGACGTGCGAGACGGGCGCATTGCGACAGCCAGCCCGCTGAGAGTTGCGCCAGACATCGAGGCCGCGTACTGCCGCACTCGCCTCGCTGGCGGCGAGCTGCTCCTTACACTTGTCGGGACTGTTGGCGAAACTGCGATCGTTCCTAAGTCTCTGGCAGGATGGAACACTGCGCGCGCGGTAGCAGTGATCCCGGTACGCAAGGAGGTGAACCCATACTGGGTGAAGTTGGCCCTCCGCGCGCCTGGAGTCCGAGCGATTATCGACTCGCGCCTCAACACGACAGTTCAGGCCACGCTGAATCTCGGCGACGTCGCACAATTGCCAATCGTCATGCCACCGCTTCGCGAACGCGAGGCAATCGCACACATCCTCGGTACGCTGGACGACAAGATCGAGCTGAACCGCCGGATGAACGAGACGTTGGAGGCGATGGCGCGGGCGCTGTTCAAGTCGTGGTTCGTCGACTTCGACCCGGTCCGCGCCAAGGCAGAGGGCCGCGACGCCGGGCTTCCGAAGGAGATCGCCGAGCTGTTCCCCGCGCGGCTCGTGGAGTCGGAGCTGGGGGAGGTGCCGGAGGGGTGGAGGGGTGGCTCGCTTGGTGATATCGCTGAACACCCGCGCCGCGGGGTCCAGCCAGATCAGATCGAACCGGGGACGCCGTACATCGCACTGGAGCACATGCCCAAACGTTCTATCGCCTTGTCGGAGTGGGGCACCGCCGAGACGGTGGGGAGCAACAAGTATGAGTTCAAGAGAGGCGAAATGCTGTTTGGAAAACTGCGTCCATATTTTCACAAGGTCGGCGTTGCTCCTGTCGACGGTGTCTGCTCTACCGATATCGTCCCGATGGTTGCTCGCGAGGAATCGTGGTTCGGATTTGTCTTGGGCCACGTGTCGAGCGACGCTTTCGTAGAACACACGAGCGCAGGGTCTACGGGGACGAAGATGCCGCGAACAAGCTGGGCCGAGATGGCGCGTTATCCGGTTGTGATACCGCAGAAGGCGGTTTGCGAAGTTTTCACCAGGCAGATCCGACGGTCATCGGACCGCATCGTCGCCTCGATTCACGAATCCCGCACTCTAGCCGCCGTGCGCGACTCGTTGTTGCCGAAGCTGATCTCGGGCGAGGTGCGGGTGAAGGATATTGAGCGTGTGCTGGAGGCGCAGGCATGAGCGGCAAACCGCAGATCAAGCTCGCCGCCGTGAAGGTCGGCGACCTCCTCAAGTACTCGACCACGATCAACGAGATCAATCGAACCGCTTCGTCGGTCTTCAACTTCAACTGTGAGAGCTTTCCCATCGAGGGCATCACCTCGCAACGTGCCAAGCTGATCTTCGACTGGCTGATGACGCTGTTCAAACAGAGCATCTCGGACGCCGAGAAGCGGGACCTGGCCAAGGCGTTTCTCACGAACATCACCCCTGAGAACGAGCGGCCGCAGATCTTCCGGGTACTCGTCGACACCGGCATCATGGATACCGCAGGGGATGCTGTAGAAGCTGCACCCACAGCCGAGGCACCGGCGGAAGCGGAGCTCCTCAAGCGCGTGTTCCGGCCGGAGGTCTTCGGAAAGCTCCCCCTTGACGCAACGTTGAGCGCCGCGCTGGTTGGCCGGATGTCGGAGGCCCAGGTATGCATTGAGGCCAACGCGTATTTGGCCGCTGTGATCCTATGTGGCAGTGTCCTAGAGGGCATGTGCCTCGGGTTCGGGAGTCGTCATCCAGAACGCGTCAACCGGGCCTACGCGAGTCGGTACAACAAGCCGGCGAAGGAATTCCATGACTGGAAGCTGCGGGAATGGATCGATGTACTCGGCTACCAGAAGGATCTATCGCCCAATGTGGAGAAGTTCGGACAGGCGCTGCGTGACTTTCGCAACTACGTTCACCCGGCAGAGCAGCTTGCCAACCAATTCTACCCTGACCAGCACACGGCGCGCATCGGATTCCAGGTCGTCGTGGCGGCCGCAGATGATCTCGTCCGCGCAGAAACGATTTTAATGAAGGAGGCCGTGTCATGACGACCTACAACGTCTATTGCGACGAGAGCGGCCATCTGCCCAATGACAGACAACCCGTGATGGTTCTGGGAGCGATCTGGTGCCCGCTCGATCGTGTGAGAGAGATGTCGGAGGGGATGCGCGCGCTCAAAGGCCAGTTCGGGTTGGCACCGCGAATGGAGATCAAGTGGACGAAGATCTCGCCGGCGAAGCTCGACTTTTACTTGGCGCTCGTGGACTTCTTCTTCGCGCACGAGCCCTTGCAGTTTCGCGCTCTGGTCGTGCCGGACAAGACCAAGCTCAATCACGAGGACTACGACCAAGATCACGACACCTGGTACTTCAAGATGTACTACAGCATGTTGAAGGTGATCATCGCCCCCAACGATCGGTACCGCGTCTACCTCGACATCAAGGATACGCGCAGCGCCGAGAAGGTCTGCAAGCTGCACCAGGTTCTGTGCAACACCGTCTACGATTTCGACCAGAACATCATCGAGCGTGTGCAGACGGTGCGTTCCCACGAAGTGGAGCTGCTCCAGCTCGCCGACTTGCTGATCGGCGCTGTCCGTTGCGCCAACCGTGGTTCCCCCGAATCGGCCGCGAAGGATGCGGTAGTCAAACGCGTCCAGGCCCGCTCGCGCTATCGGCTCGTGCTGCCAACGCTTCTCGCGGAGAAGAAGTTCAACCTCTTCATCTGGCGAGCGCGGGAGAAGGCGACGTGAGAGACGTTACCGCGCCGGACTGGCTGCCAGACCTGATTCCTTTCTCGGGGGACTGGTCGTCATACGTTGAGAAGATCCACGCAGCTTTCTTCGGCGACTTCTTCAGCCATCGCGTTCAATTTCGTGGACGGCCGGTGAACGTGCGCAGAGATCCGAGAGACCAGGGAAAAGAGGCTGGTTTCTGGCACGCAGTTTCGGAGGGGAAGGATGAACTGGAGCGCACCCCGGATCTGCGCCGCTGTGAGCGCGTGCGATGGATCCGCGCGATCATCGAGCACCCAGTCATCCAGAACGTTTGTGTTTGGGAGGAGATGAGAGGTTCGGACAGAAGAATCCAACTCGCCTTGACGGACTTCAGCTACCTCGTCGTGTTGGCGGATCGGCGGAGCTACGTCCAGTTCATCACCGCGTTTTGCGTAGAACATGAACGACAAAGACAGAAGAAAAAAGAAGCGTGGAAAAGAGCCCAAAAAAGCTGATGCCGCCCCGAGGGACGGCACCGGAACTCCTTCCACACATGGTGGATGAGCTGTTTACGTATGTAACGCTCTCTGGGCGACGTAGCAACAATCTTTCTGAAAGAGGCCAGAAGCCTTTGTCATTCGCTGTGTTAGAAGGTGAGAACATTGTCTAACCGCTTCACCGAGTCCGTCGTCGAAGACGCCGCCCTCGCGTGGTTCGAGGAACTCGGCTACTCGGTGCTCTACGGTCCCGACCTCGCCGTCGGCGAGCCCGCAGCCGAGCGCAGCGATCCCAACTTCCGCGACGTGGTGCTCGAAGGTCGCCTGCACGACGCGCTCGCGCGGCTCAACCCGGAGCTACCCCCCGAGGCGGTCGAAGACGCATTCCGCAAGCTGAACCGTACCGACGCGCCGACGTTGATCGAGCGCAACCGCGCCGTACACAGGATGCTCGTCGATGGGATCACGGTGGAGTATCGCCGGGCCGACGGCTCGATCGCGGGAGCCCAGGTGCGCGTACTCGACTTCGATAGGCCCGAGAACAACGATTGGGTCGCGGTCAACCAGTTCACGGTTTCGGAGAACAAGCACACCCGCCGCCCCGACGTGGTGCTGTTCGTGAACGGCCTGCCACTCGCGGTGATCGAGCTGAAGAACCCGGCCGACGAGAACGCGACCGTGTGGAGCGCGTTCAAGCAGCTCCAGACCTACCAGGCGCAGATCCCGGCGCTGTTCGCGTTCAACGCGGCGCTCGTCGCGTCCGACGCCGTGGAGGCGCGGATCGGCTCGGTGGGCGCGGGCAAGGAGTGGTTCAAGCCGTGGCGCACGATCACCGGGCGCGACGACGCGGGCCGCGGCCTCGCCGAGCTGGAGATCGTGCTCAAGGGCGTGTTCGACAAGCGGCGGTTTCTCGACCTCGTGCGCTACTTCATCGTGTTCGAGGATCTCGGCGGCGGCAAGCTCGTGAAGAAGACGGCGGGCTACCACCAGTTTCACGCGGTGAACACCGCCATCGAAGAGACGCTCCGCGCGGCGGTCCCGGCCGGGGATCGCGTCTCCGAAACCCCGGGCCGGTACGAGTCTTGGAACCCAGGGGGAAACCCGGGCGATCGTCGCGTCGGCGTGGTGTGGCATACGCAGGGCTCGGGCAAGAGCCTCACGATGGCGTTCTACACCGGCCGCGTCATGCTCCACCCGGAGATGCAGAACCCCACGGTGGTCGTGCTCACCGACCGCAACGACCTCGACGATCAGCTGTTCGGTACGTTCGCCCGATGCCGCGACCTCCTGCGCTACGACCCGGTCCAGGCCGCGAGCCGCACCGATCTGCGCGAGAAGCTGAAGGTCAGCGGCGGCGGCGTGGTGTTCTCGACGATCCAGAAGTTCATGCCAGACGACAAGGGCGACCGCTACCCCGTGCTCTCGGACCGCCGGAACATCGTCGTGATCGCGGACGAGGCGCACCGCAGCCAGTACGACTTCATCGACGGGCTCGCGCGCAACATGAGGGATGCGCTGCCGAAAGCCTCGTTCATCGGCTTCACCGGCACGCCGATCGAGCACACCGACGCGAACACGCGGGCCGTGTTCGGCGACTACATCAGCGTCTACGACATCCAGCGCGCGGTCGCCGATGGCGCGACCGTGCCGATCTACTACGAGAGCCGCCTCGCCAAGCTGGAGTTGAAGGCGTCCGAGCGGCCGACCATCGATCTGGAGTTCGACGAAGTGACCGAGGGCGAGGAGGTGGACCGCAAGGAGCGGCTTAAGACCCGCTGGGCGCAGCTCGAAGCCGTGGTCGGCGCGGAGAACCGCGTGAAGCTGATTGCCCGCGACCTCGTGGACCATTGGGAGAACCGGCTCTCGTCGATGGACGGCAAGGCGATGATCGTTTGCATGAGCCGCCGGATCTGCGTCGACCTGTACCGCGAGATCGTCGCGTTGCGTCCCGCGTGGCATTCGGACGAGGACGAGAAGGGCACGATCAAGGTCGTGATGACCGGCTCCGCGTCCGATGTTCTGGAGTGGCAAGGCCACATCCGGAACAAGCCGAGGCGCGAGGCGCTCGCCAAGCGGTTCCGCGATACGAGC
>JALNZK010000198.1 GCA_023229365.1 Pseudomonadota bacterium
GCCCGCCGGGCTCGGCTTTGACCGGACGGGTTTCGCACCCGCTGGACGACTCATCCGAATTTCAGGAAGTTATCGCCTCCTTCCATCCCAACGGACCGACAGTGCTCGGTCGCACCAAGACCCATCATATGTCATATAGCGGCGCCACAGACCGATAGCATGTGACAAGTGAAGGGTCCTGACCCCAGTTCCCGCCTGACCCCAGTTCCCGCTGCGCATCGGCGCGGTCAAGACCCGCGTCTACAAGGCCCAGGGGGAGTTCGCGCTGCTCGGCGAGCTCGCCAGGGCGTACACGGTCGTGGTCGTCGACTCGACCCGTGCGCAGCGAAGGATCAAGGCGCTCTTCCGCTCGCGCGGCGTCCCGACCGGAATTCCAAAGCAGCCCCCACGAGCCATGACCCTCGTACCGAGGGTCGCGATCGACCGCGCGTGTTGACAGCACGGTCCAAGCTCGTAGAGTGGCACCGGCCCCGGCGACCTCGCCGCGGACCGAGGAGGCTCGAACGTGTGCGGCGTAGCGGGAGTGTTCGGGGTCGGGCGCGCGGAGCGCCTGGTGGCGGAGATCCTGTTCGCCATCCAGCACCGCGGCCAGGAGAGCTGCGGGATCGCGACGCGCAACGCGCGGGGCAACATCACGGCGCACAAGGCGATGGGCCTCGTGAAGAACGTGCTCGTCGAGGAGGTGCTCGACCGGCACACGGGCGACGTGTCCATCGGCCACGTGCGCTACCCCACCGCGGGCTCGAGCGACATCGCGAACTCCCAGCCGCACGCCATCGATCTCGCCGAGGGGCCGCACATGGCGATCTGCTCCAACGGCGACATCATCAACTACGGCGAGCTGCGCTCGTGGCTCGAGCGCGAGGCGGAGTTCACGTTCAAGAGCGACAACGACGCGGAGCTGATCGGGCGCCTCATCGCCTACTACCACGTCGTGCGCCGCCACCCGATCGAGGATGCGCTCCGGCGGACGATGCAGGAGCTCAAGGGCGCGTTCGCGACGCTCGTGATCTTCCGCGACAGCATGTACGCGTTCCGCGATCCGCACGGCATCCGGCCGCTCGTCATGGGGCACGTCGACCACGCCGATCTCGGCGAGCCGCTCTCCGACGGCACCGTGTTCGCGTCCGAGTGCTGCGGCTTCGGCATCATCGGCGCCCGCCGGCTGCGCGAGGTCGCGCCGGGCGAGATCCTCCGCCTCGAGCGCGGCAAGCCCGTGACGACCCTGCACGTGGCGTCCGATGCCCCACGGCACTGCGTGTTCGAGCTGATCTACTTCTCCCGGCCGGACAGCGAGTCGTTCAGCGAGCACGTGTACGCCGTGCGCGAACGGATCGGCGCGTGCCTCGCAGCGAAGGACGCGGATCTCCCGCCGGGCGACGACCTCGTCGTCATGCCGGTGCCGGACTCCTCCAACTTCGTGGCGCTCGGCTACGCGGCGGCGAAGGGCGCGCGCTTCGGGATGGGGCTCCTGCGCAACCACTACGTGGGCAGGACGTTCATCAAGCCCAACCAGAAGTCCCGCGACGAGGGCGTGAAGCAGAAGTTCAACCCGCTGCCCGGGTTCTTCCCGGGGAAGCGCGTGGTGCTCGTCGACGACTCGATCGTGCGCGGCACGAGCCTGCGCAAGATCGTCCGCATGTTGAAGTCCGCGGGCGCCCTCGAGGTGCACGTCCGGATCGGCTCGCCGCGCGTGATCGGCTCCTGCTACTACGGCATCGACACGCCGACGCGCGACGAGCTGATCGCGAACCGCATGAGCGTCCCGGAGACCGCGGCGTACCTGAGCGCCGACTCCCTGAAGTACATGGAGCTCGCCGACTTCGACGGCGTGCTCGCGGCGCGGAAGGACTACTGCTTCGCGTGCTTCGACCTCGACTACATCTACCCGCCCGAGCACTACGGCATCAAGGTGAACGTCCCGCTGGATCGCGAGTGATGCCCGCGCGCCGTGTTCCAGCGTGTCGAGGCGATCTGGCGCGGGCCGATCCCCTCCCGACCCGGACACCCCTTTGGCACCGCCGCGCGTTCCGGTGTATACCGTCCGCCGGAGGCTGCATGCGGACGCGGATTGCGGTGATCTCGACGGCGCTCGTCATCGCGCTCGGGGTGATCGCGCCCGAGGCTTCGGCCGGGGGGCGCGCGCGCCGGGCGGCGTCGGCGCTGCTCCGCGCCGAGGCGGCGCTCGCGGAGATATCCGGACACGAGCTGGCGGGCGCCCTCGGCGCCGAGCTGGATCTGGCGCGGCGCTGGCTCGACGACGCTCGCTTAGCGCTCCGGGACCGACGCGACCGCCGAGCCGAGGCGCTGACCGCGAGGCTCGACGCGCAGCTCTCGCTCCTGCGCGCCATGCTCGCCGCCGCCGGCGCGGAGGCGAAGGCCGAGGCGGCCGAACGCGCCGCCCTGGTTCTCGCCGAGAGGATCCGCGAGCTCGAGGCGCGCTATGACGCGCTCGTCCTCGAGACCAGGGGCGTCGAGCTCACCTCGGCGTTCCCCGTGAAGCGGGAGGCGCAGAGTGCGCCTTGAGATGTCGATCGCGGTCTGCCTCGGGCTCGCGGGCTGCGGCCCGGCACCCGTCCCCGACTCCCTGCGGCAGCTCGAGGCGCTCGCCCGGGCGGACGACTCGAAGGTGGCCGCCGAGACCGCGTCGACCGCGTGGGGAGAGTCCCAGCGCTACCTCGGGCTCGCCGTTGAGGCGCTCGACTCGGGGGACGCCGCGGGCGCGGATCGGCTCGCTGAGCTCGGGCTCATCCAGGGCAAGCTGGCGATGACGTCGCTGCGAGAACTGCGCGCGCGCGGGCAGCTCGAGATCGCGGCGGCGGTCGAGGCGCAGCGGGCGCTCGAGATCGAGCGGCTCTCGTCCGCGATCGAAGCTTTGGAGCGGCTGCTGGCCCGGGAGCGGATCCGGCGCCACGTGGAGGCGGTCGTCGACGCGAGCAGGCGCCGCGCGGCGGCGGAGGAGGAGCGCGCGGCGGCGGGTCGGGCGGATCCGGAGCACGCCGACGCCCTGCTCGAGGTCGGGCGAGAGATGCTCGGGCGGTGCCGGATCGAGGCCGCCGTGCTCGGGGCGCTCGCCTCTGCCGGCGCCGCGCTCGAGGAGCAGAAGGTGTCCGCGGACGGGGCGCTCGCCCTCGCCGAGGAGGCGCTCGAGCGGCGCGATCTCGCGGCCGTCCAGGAGCGCGTCGAGGACGTCGGGGCCGGCGCGCACCGGGCGTTCGCCTGGGCGTTCGAGGGCACGGGCGCCGCCGCGGCGGCGCGGACCTCGGAGCTCCTCGAGCGCCTCGCGGCGGCCGGCTTCACCGCGGTCCCCGACGACTTCGGCGCGGCGGTTTCGCTCTCGCGCGGCGGCAAGAAGGGAAAGGCGGCCTGCGGCGGTGCGCAGAGGCTCGTGGAGATCGAGACGGCGCTCGGGGACGCGGCGGCGCACGTCGTCCTCGAGATCGACCCCCGCGGCGCGCACCCGTTCCCGGCGCTCGATGGCGACAAGGGGAAGTGCCCGGCCGCGCTCGTCGTACCGCTGCCGAGTGCGCGATGATCGCCCTGCCCCGCTGGTTGGACCCCATCCGGCTGCCCATGCCGGCCATGCTCGGCGCGGTGAACGCCTACCTCGTGCGCGGGCCGGACGGCGCGGCGCTCGTCGATACCGGGATGGACGACGCCGCCTCGAGGGCCGCCCTCGTCGCGGCGCTGTCGGAACGCGGGCTCGCGATAGGCGATCTCGGCCAAGTCGTCTGCACGCACTACCACCCGGATCATTGCGGCCTCGGAGCGACGCTCGTCGACGCGGGCGCCGAGGTGATGATGACCGCGCGGGACGCAGCCTCGCTCGCCGTGTTCTTCGACGATCCTGCGTCGGACTCCCGCAGATCGACGTTCTTCGGCCGCCACCGGATACCGGCGGACTTCGAGACGCGTGTGGCGGCGATGTTCCCGTTCTTCCGGAGCCTCCAGGAGCCGTTCCGCCCGACGCGAACCCTCACGGACGGCGAGGTCGTGCGCCTCGCCGGGATCCCGTTCGAGATCATCCACACGCCGGGCCACACCCGCGGCCACGTCTGCCTGCTCGAGCCCGAGAGCGGGATCCTCCTCACCGGGGATCACGTGACGCCCGGGGAGGCCACCCACGTCTCGATGCGCGAGGAGGCGGTCGGGACCGATCCGCTCGGCGCGTTCCTCGACTCGCTCGAGCGCGTCCGCGCGCTCGGTCCGCGCCTCGGCCTCTCCGGACACGGCGCGCCGATCCCGGACGCCTCCCTTCGCGCCGACGAGATCCTCAGGCACCACGCGGCCCGTATCGCGCGCGTCGCCGCCGCGCTCAAGCCCGCGCCGGCCGAGGCGTACGACCTCTGCCTCGAGGTGTTCGGCGATCGCCGCAAGGTGTTCGCCCGCTGGCTGGCGATGTCGCAGACGCTCGCCTACCTCGAGCATCTCGTGCACCGGGGCCGCGCCCAGGAAGTGGCGCTGGAAGGTGGGCTGGCGTACCGTTGCGTCTGACAGGAGGGGCTCCTTCATTGGACGCTTCACGGGAAAAGGTCCGCGTCGCCGCGCTCTCCGTGCTGTCGAACGGCGCGCTCGTGGCCGGCAAGATCGTGGTCGGGACCCTCACCGGCTCAGTGTCGGTGCTGTCCGAGGCGATCCACTCGGGCATCGACCTCCTCGCGTCGCTCATCGCCCTGATCGCCGTGCGCACCTCCGGCAAGCCCGCGGACCCGGAGCACCCGTGGGGGCACGAGAAGGTCGAGAACCTCTCGGGCGCGATCGAGGCGATCCTCATCTTCGTAGCCGCGATCTGGATCATCTACGAATCGGTCGACAAGCTGCTCCACCCGAAACCGCTCGACGCGATCGGGCTCGGCGTCGGGATCATGGCGCTCTCGTCGGTCGTCAACTTGGTCGTCTCGCGCGCCCTGTTCCGAGTGGGCAAGGAGACCGACTCGGTGGCGCTCGTCGCTGACGCGTGGCACCTGCGGACCGACGTCTACACATCCCTCGGCGTGATGGCCGGCCTCGGGATCATCACGCTCGGCGGGATCTTCCTCCCGAAGGTCGACCTCTCGTGGCTGGATCCCGCGATCGCGATCTGCGTCGCGGTGCTCATCATGAAGGCCGCGTTCCAGCTCACGCGCCAGTCGATCGCCGATCTGCTGGACACGTCGATGCCGGAAAACGAGAGGGTGTGGATCACGTCCTTCCTCCGCCACGAGATCCGGGAGGCGTGCGGCTTCCACCGGCTGCGCACGCGGAAGGCTGGCGCCACGCGGTTCGTGGAGTTCCACCTGCTCGTGGAGCCGGACATGCACGTCGACGACTCGCACGCGATCACGGATCGGATCACGGCCGAGATGCGGGAACGCTTCCCGGGGTGCAACGTCACGATCCACATCGAGCCGTGCGACGGGAGCTGCGAGGACGCCTGCGTCGCGGGCTGCCTGGTGGCCGCGGACGAGCGCGAGGCGAGGTCATCGAAGTTTCGGGGCGGCCGCTGAATTCATAGGATTTGCTTGATCACGAGCGAAGCGGAGACGGGTTGGGCTCCACCAGCCAACGGCGTCACCGTCAGTGCCGCGGGGTTTCCGACCGGGTTTCGGACGGTGAGGATCGAGCTCGCCGAGGTCGTCGTGACCAACACCTGATTCACGATCTGTGACGTACCGGTAGCGCGTCCGGCCACCGTATAGGGCAGCTCCACGACCCCCGAACCGCTATCGAGCCCGAGGACGAGCTGCCCGGCTTCGTTGACGCTCACCTGCCAGGAAACTTCGTAAACGCCGATCGATGGCAAGATGAACTCGCTCGCGCTGACCCCAGAGATCCCGCTTGCCGCACCATCCCGCGGGAACGCCACCGCAGCCCCCACCGCGACCGTCGCCGCGTTGTCGCCCGGCATGAGCGCATAGAAGTATCCGAACGGCATCACGGGAGCAGGCAGGCCCTGCAGACCCTGCGGCCCGACTTCTCCCGCGACTCCCTGCGCGCCTGGAATGCCCTGAATGCCCTGCGAACCGGTTGCACCCGTCGCGCCGTTGCAGGCGTACGCCGTCGTGGTCCCGTCGAAGAACTCCGATCCGCCGAACGGGCAGTCGAAGTCATCGACCGGGATGCTGGCGACGGTCACCGAGGAACCGTCGAGACCAGCCACTCCCTGCGCGCCTGGAATGCCCTGAATGCCCTGCGAACCGGTGTCACCCTTCAGGCCCTGCGATCCTGTTGGACCTGCAACTCCGGCTGGACCTGTCGCACCGACTGCTCCGTCCAGACCCGGCGCGCCCTGCAGCCCGGTTTCTCCTATCGGGCCCTGCGGTCCCGTCGCGCCGGCTGGCCCCGTCAATCCAGTCTCGCCATTACAGACATAGTCGATTCCGGTCGCCGAGGTGTACGCGACGCCGCCGTAGGTGCAGTTGTCACCTGGAGCTTCGGTGGCGCCGACGACGGATTCGCCATCCAAACCATCCAGACCGTTCAGACCGTCCAGACCGTCCAGACCGTTCAGACCGGCCGGTCCTGTTGCGCCGATTGCTCCGTCCAGACCCGCGGCGCCTGTTG
>JALNZK010000199.1 GCA_023229365.1 Pseudomonadota bacterium
GTATCCGAGTCCGTGTCCGGGTCCGAGTCGGAATCCGGGTCCGCCGAGCCGACCGGCGTGTTCGTCGTCTCCGTGCAGCCGACCGACGCCGCGATCGGGAGCATCGAGAGGGCGAGTGCAGCGCGAATCGAGATCATGGCTTCTTCTCCGTGGGTGGCGCGGCCTCCTCTTTCACGGCGCCTCGCGGTCCGAGCGCATCCTCACCTTCGCCGGCGCTCTGCGCGATGAGCCCCGTCTTTTCAAGATACTCCATTTCGCTGGTGTACGCCTCGACCGCGGAGATCCGGCCGTCGGTGAGCGTGAACACGTGCGCGCCGTGCAGCACGACCTCGGCGGGCTCGGCGCCCTCTCCGGCCTGGACGGACGAACCCCGCGCCTCCCACCGGATCGCGACGTACGGCCCCGCGGCGAGCGACTGCTGCGTCTTGTAGGCCAGGCCGTTCACCGCCGGGGTGAGCGCGGCGAGGAACGCGGGCAGCTCGGCCAGCGGGACGCGCTTGCCGGAGCTCGTGTCGGTGTAGACGAACCCCTCGGCCGCGAGCGCCTCGAGCCCCTGGCCCCCCTTGGCGAGCGCCTCGAGCGCGGCCTCGGCCTTCTCGAGCCCGCCCTTGGCTCCCGGCGCGCCGACGATCTCCGGCTTCCCGTCGGGCTGCACCGGGACCGGGCGCACCTCTCCCTTGAGCGTGCCGGCCTGCCGGTGCGACACCGCGACGTCGAAATACACGAGCGTCTCCCGCGCCCGCCCCTGCTCGTCGGCGAGCACGAAGTAGATCATCTCGAACCCGATCCGCTTCGGATCCTCCTCGGTGCCGTGCTCCGTCCAGCGCTTCGTGCCGGTGACCGACGCCTGGGCCACGAGGCTCGATCCGCGCCGCAGGACGCGCCGCACGCCGATCCGCGAGTCCGGGATGAACGCCTTGAACGCGCTCAGCGCCTTAATGATCTGCGTGACGCCGCGCGCCGGGGCCGCGGCCCGCGTCGGGTTCCACCACGCCGCGTTCGGTGCGTACGCCTCCCGCACGCCCTTGACGTTCGCCTCGTTGAAGGCGGTGATCCCGTCGATGAACGCGACCGCCGGATCCCGCGCGGCGGCCTTCCCCGCGGCCTTCGGCTCCTCGCCGCTCCCGCGCTCCTTGTCCCCGCCGCACGCCGCGAGCGCGAGCGCCCAGCCGGCAACGGCGACTCCCGCCCAACGCACCTTCGAAGGCCTTCGCATCCGTCATCCTTTCGCCGCGGGCTCGCGCCCCCGGCTCTCTTCGATGAGCTCGTCCATGAGCGCCCGGATCTCCGCCGGGGTCACCGCGTCCGGCACCCACCGGAGCGTCGGGTGCGCGCGGAGCAGGTTCTCGTACCGCTTGTGCTGCCGCGAGAAGTCGTAGGCCAGGATCACCGCCACGCCGCCGAGCCCGTGCCGCTCGAGCGCGTCGAGGATGTAGAGCCCCTGGTTGTTCTGCAGGTGCTTGAGCGCCCGGACCGGATCGCCGTTGTGCTCCCGCGTCGCCGCGGCGTGATCGCCCATCAGCTCGGCGTCGGGGATCCTGTCGAAGCGCATGTCCAGGTAGACGAGGTCCACGCGCGAGCTCTCGAGCACGCGGAGCGCCTCGCGCCCGTTGTGGGCCTGCACGTACGTCGGCCCCTTCACGAACCGCGTCAGGCCCTGGAGGTACTCGTCGCCGTCCTCGACGATCAGCACGTGGGGTCCGCTCATCCCCGCTCCTCGGCCGCCGATCCGACGGGCTCGGCCATCGGCAGCTTGACGACGACCGCCTTCGACCAGACGCCCGTCCCCGGCACCACGTCGAGCGTCCCGTCGTACCTGGAGACCAGATCCGCGGTCAGCCCGAGCCCTTCCTCGATGTATCTTCCACGCAGCATCTCCGCGGTCAACACCTTGCGGGATCTGTCGCGCACCTCGAACGCGACGCGCTCGAGGCCGGTGACCGGATCCAGCTCCGTGCCCACGCCGAAGCCGATGTGCACGCCGTCGCGCTCCTCCCCGTACTTGAGCGACGACTGGATCGCGTTGCGCACGAGGTTCGCCATGAGGTCCTCGAACGCGGCGCGAGGCACGTGGATTCCCGCGGGCTCGGCGAGCCCGTTCTCGATGTCGAGGGGCGCGAACGCGACGCCCGAGAACGACGGCTCCCGCGTGCACCGCTCGAACACGGCGCGCAGCAGATCCTCGTCTATCTGCAGCGCGCGCAGCCGGTCGAGGAGGCCCCGCAGGGCCTCGTAGCCCGTGGTGTTCAGGAGGTGCGCCGCGGTCTTGAGCTCGCGGAGCAGCGCCGCCCGATCGCCGCCGCGGAGCGAGGCGTACCGCGAGAGGCGGCCGCCCGCGCGCGAGAGGACGCGGATGCCGCGCAGGAGCGGGGCCACGGCGGGATCCTTGCGCCGGAGGTTGAGCCGGGTCCGGTTCGCGCCCCCGATGCGGTCGAGCGTGTCGACGTAACCGTCGAGCCGCGCGTCCAGGCCGCCGCCCGGGCCCTCGCCGCAGATCGCCTTCGCGAAGTGCGCCGCGAGCTCCGCCGCGTCCTGGCCGCCCTCCATCGTGTCGACGAGCCCGTCGAGCATCATCGTGTTGTGCTTGAGCACCTCGTGGCGGACGGCGGAGAGCACGCGCTGGACCTCCGGCCCGGCCTCCGGGTGCCGCGCGACGAGCGTCATGAGATCCGCGCCGCCGTAAATCCGCCGCAGGACGAAGAACGCCGCGAGCACGAGCGCGATGAGCGCGACGCCGAACGCCGCGCCGACCACGAACAGCCGATCGCGCACGGTCTGCCGCAGCGTCTCCGCCTCCTTTCGGTAGATCGACGCGGCGCCCGTCGCCAGGAACGCGTCGAGCCGACCGAGGCTCCCGTAGAGCGCTGCGGCGTCGGGGACGTCCCGGAGCCAGGACGTCAGCCCCGGCGCTCCCTCCCCCGCGTCGAGGCGGGCGAGGTGGAACATCGCGGCCGGATCGCCGAGCTCCTCGGAGCGCGCGAAGTGGAGCCGCGCCGCCTCCTTCTGCCCGAGCTCGAGCAGGATCGCGCCGAGCTGCGCGTGCACGACCGCCTGCGACTCGTCGAGCCGCAGCGAGTCGCGCATCGATCGCGCCGCCTCCTCGACGCGCCCGGAGCCGAGGAGGATCCGGGACTCGAGGTTCAGCACCTCGACGCCGCGCTCCTTCTCCGACAGCTCCCGCAGGACCGCCATCGCCGCGTCGACCTCGCCGCGCGCGAGGTGCGCCCGCGCCCTGCCGAACGCCATCTCGAGCCGCTCGCTCATCCCGGCCCGCGGCTCGAAGGCGGAGGCGAGCATCCCCGGCTCGACGAGCGCGGCCGGCGGCACCAGCGCCTCGATGCTCCTTTGGAGCGAGCGCGCCCTCTCCCGATCCTCGTCGCTGTGCACGCCCAGGAGGTACTTGTTCACGTGGTCGAGCGCGCCGAAGAGATCGCCCGCGCCCTGCAGGGCGGTCGCGAGCTCGAGCTCCAGCTCGGCCCAGTCCGGCCGGAGCGCGACGGCACGGCCCAGGAAGATCGCCGCCTCCGCGAACCGCGGCTGCCCCCCCGCCGACGCGAGGTACAGCGCGCCGAGCCGGGCGTGGACCTCCGCGTTCTCGTGATCGACCGCGATCGCCCGCAGGTACTCGACCTCCGCCTCGTCCGGGCGCCCCGTCTGCCGCATGAGGTCGCCGAGATCGGCGCGGGCGGCGGAGAACGCCGGCGCGAGCGACAGCGCCTCGAGCAGCAGCCGCTCGGCCTCCTCGACCTGCCCCTTGGCGAGGAGCACGCGGCCGCGCGTCTCGAGCATCCGGGCGCGCACCGGGACGACGCCGGTGCTGCTCGTCCAGCCGAACCGCTTGGACTGCTTCTCGACCTCGAGCTCCCAGATCCGCGCGGCGGCCTCCCGGCCGAGATCCTCGTCCTCGATCGACCGGTACCAGCCCAGCGCCTCGTCGGACCGGCCCTGATCGCGGAAGAAGTCGCCGAGCTCGAGCGCGAGCTTCGGCGTCACCTTCCCTATAGCGAGGAACTCCTGGTAGTACCGCTCGGCGGCCGCGAGCTCGCCGGCCGCGACCGCGACCCGCGCCTGCCGGATGATCACCTGGGGCCGGTTGCCCTTGAGCTCGCGCGCCTTCGCGAGGAGCGCCTGCGCCTCGGCGAGCCGCTCCGGGCTCGGGTCGTGCTCGGCGAGCAGATCCGCGAGGTTCAGGTGCACGGCGAACCGCTCCGGCTCGAGCGACACCGTGAGGCGGTAGAGCCGCTCCGCCTCGTCGCGGTTGCCGAGCAGGTAGTAGATGTAGCCCAGGTTGTTGGCGATCTCCGGGTTGGTCGGCGCGAGGTCGTGCGCCTCGCGGTAGCGCGAGAGCGCCCCGGGGTAGTCCTTCTTCTTGAGGAAGAACCGCGCCTCGGCCGCCCGGGAGAGCGCGATCTTCGCCATCGCCTCGTCGAGCACGTCCTCCATGCGGCTCACGCCGCCGTCCTGCGAGTAGGCGAGATCATCCCCCGCCTCCCGATCGACGCCCGCGTCCCGCTGCTCGGCGAGGGACGACACGGGGACGGCGGCGAGCAGCGCCGCGAGGAGGATCGTTCGAACCGCGGGTGACATGTCCCGGCGAGATCTACTCTGAAACCGGGTGCGGTTCCAGGACAGACCCGCGGCCGTCGCACGAGAGGAAAATGCACGGGATCGGACCGATCCGTCGGAGCCGATCGATCGGTCGGATTGTGGAAGCCCCTCAAACCCGGCGAAGAGCAGCGGAACGGAACGGGGTTCGAGCCGCGGGTGTGGTAGGCGTCGAACCTGTTGCGGCGGCGGCCGCCACCCGATACAATTCCTCCATCGCTCGAGCTTCGGCGCCGCGCGCCGTCAGGAGGGGGAAATGCCGCGCATCTTCACGCTCGTCGTCCTATCGGCCATCGTGTCGCTCCTCGCCGCCTGCGGCGACGATTCCAGTCCCTTCCAAGATGGCGACGCAAGTACGGACACGGATACGGACACTGATACCGACACCGATGTCGATACCGATACTGATGCCGACACGGATACGGACACCGACCCGGTGAACCCGTGCCCGGAAGGGCAGCACGCTGAGTGCTACGCCGAAAACGTCTGGTGCTTCGACGACACCGATACCCCGATGTCGGAGCTCGACGTGTGCGTCGGTGGCGAGGTTTGCGTCCAGCTCTCGGAGGATGTTGCAGAGTGCCAGTGCACGAGCGATGCGTACCGCGAGTGCTATGGCGGCGACGTCTGGGCTTACGACTCCTGCGGGGAGCTCGATTCGATGATCGCAGACTGCGCGGATCCCGATGTCTGCACGGACCTCGGCGATGCGCTCGGTCCCGACTGCTGCGAGGCGTCCCCGAGCGCCGAGCAGTGCGCCGACGACGGCGACGTGCACGACTTCCTGCAGTGCACGCTCAACGGCGCGGTCGACGCCGAGACCGTGGTTGCGGATTGCAACGACACGAACGCGGAGTGCGTCGAAACGACCGCGACCGCCGCTGAGTGCCAGTGCTTGAACCATTGGACCGGCGACAACTGCGATGTCTGCGCTCCGCACTGGGATCCCGAGGCCGAGTGCAACGCCTGTGCAGGGTACTGGACCGGCACGGATTGCAGTACCTGCGATGGTTTCGGGAGCGACGTCGATCACTGTCAGTGCCCCGATGGCACCTATGTGCCTCAGCCGGATTCTGAGCGCTGTTGGACGTGCCCGTTGAACTCCGTGGCAGAGGATGGCATTTGCCCAGATGTATACGCAGACGACCTCACCTGGTATGCGGCAGACACTGCATGCGCCGATGGTTTCCATCTTCCCAGCATAGACGAACTGCTGAGATTATATACAGGCTGCGCCGTGGATGGAACGGAGACAGACTGCGACAATTGCTCTGACAGTCCTGCATGCAATGCGATGTACGGGGCCGTCTCGACCCTGGGCTCGACTTGGACCACACAATCTTGCGCGTTTGGGCACCATGGATTCGGTCTTGTTAGCGGATACATTGTTCTCGAGGATTTGTACTGTGATGAGAACACGCACCAATTCGATAGCAATCTTTGTGTGAAATAGCGACGCTGGATCGTATCCCACGAGGAGAAGGAAGATGAAGACGAACAAATTCCGTTTTTGGGTTTCTGTGAGTCTAGTTACTGTCAGCTTACTGGCGTGCAGCCGAGAACAGGCCGTTCTTGAAATCCGTGAAAACAACAGAAAACCGAAGAACTTGATGTACGGCGTCTCGTATCCCGATGGTGCAAATGGAGAGAATGTTGATACCTCGATCGGGAGAGAATTGCTTTGGGAATGTGTTTCGACCTACTGCATGACGATGCATGGAAATCCTAGCGGAATGGGGTCAAGACCCTCCACTTGACACTTAGCCCTCATCCCATCGCGTAGCCCACGACCGGAATGGGGTGTCGAGTAGCCCCGGCCGGTTTCCCGACCGGGGCCCTCACCAGATCCGGACAAGGAGATTTCCACCATC
>JALNZK010000200.1 GCA_023229365.1 Pseudomonadota bacterium
CCGTCAGGCGCAGTAATCGACGCATCCATTGCGGGTCGTTCGTAGCCCGCGGCCGGAGCGACTCGCGGGCAAGGGGCCCCCCGCCCGGAGCTTTCGCCGAAACCCAAACGCCAATTCGAGAACGGAAAAAGAAGAGCGAGGAGCCGTCGAACAGTATGGCTCCGGAAACGGAGAAAGGCAAAATGAGGAAGTCCTACTTCTTGTTGTTCATCGCTGCGGCGATGATTCTCGTCGTCACCCCCGCGTTCGCCGAGACCGCGTCGGGCGAGACCGTCACGCCGGACGGCGACGGCCCGCCGCAGTACGCGACGGTCGAGGTGAAGGGGGTGGGCGCGAAGTGCGCCGAGGTCGTCGACGGCGTCGAGGTCGTCGTGACGAACCTTCTGAAGGTCCCTATGAGCGTGGAGCTCGACCTCTACGCCATCGGCCTCGTCGACAAGACCGCGGTACGTGACGTCGGCTCGTTCGAGCTGATGGGCAAGGCGTCGGCCAGCGTGCTCGTGGCGGCGGCGGACATGCCGATCCTGAGCGCGTACGGCGCGACCGAGGCGTTCGTCGAGGCCACCGTACTCTTCAACCTCTTCGGCGATCCGACCGAAGCGACGCAGCAGTCGTCGGAGTTCTACTACCGCAACTCGCCCGATTTCGAACAGATGATGACCAGCACGATGCAGGTCGTCATCGACGAAATGGGCGGAGCGCTCTGGGGCGTCGGCGAGGCGAAGGAGGACGACGCGTTCGCCGCGACAGAGGACGACAACGTGCTCGGCATCGTGCAGGACGACTTCGGCGCGGAAACCGTCGTGACTAAGAACGAAGCGTTCGTCGAGCTGTACCAGGACGGCGAGTACATCGGCAGGATCGTCGGCGCTGGCATGGGGATCGGCTCCGGCGGCGCGGCGCAGGAAGTGAAGGTGGGCGATGGCAGCGCTGCGGCGGCCGGGGGTTCGTCTCTTTCCACGCTGCTCGTGAATCCCTGGCCCAAGCTCCGCTTCTGCGGCAAGTGGCGCGTCAGCTACAACGACGCCAACCTGGGCGAGGACTACCTCCCCCACGACACGCTCACCTACGTCCCGGCCAAGTACACCACGGCCAAGGCGTACAAGAAGATTACCATCGGCGGGTACAGTTACTGGACCCAGGTCTGGCCATCCAGCGGCTGGGGCGTGCTCGGCGACGACGGGTGCATCCCGGCCGCGCAAGCGATCGAGATCGTCGGCGGCGCCGAATACAAGCTCACGATGAACACTTGGACGAGCGACGGCTTCAACGACATCTACTCTCTGCCGGAGCTCGATCCGGATGCCGGTTGGACGGACACCTACAGCTCCTACTACACCTACTACACGGCGCCCCCGTACTACACGCGTTGTTCGACACCAACGCAGTGCTACTGGACCCCCGCGATGCAGGTGACGACCACCGGCCCGCAGGTAAACGGCACGGCCGTGGCCGGTTACGTCATCGCGCGCCAGATCGAGACCGGCTACAACCCGACGGCCGGACCTCCCGGTGTGAAAACGCGCATCTACTACTACAACGATGGTGTCGGACATCACTGCACGGGTAGCTATTACAACCCTGGGACTCCGAATGTATGCATCGCCGGTTCAAGCACCTCCTACAGATGGAAGTTCACCATCGGCCATGAGATCGGGCACAGGGTTGCAGACTACTACAACGGACCCAAGCCCGAGATCATGAATACAGATGGCGACAACATTTCGCCCAAAGGCTATGCGAGCCCATACTTCGAAGGACACGAGGAGGACTGCGACGAGCTGTGCGGATGCGACTTCATGGGCGATCTGTGCGACGGAAACAGCGGCATGTACTGCTGGCACTGCCTCCAGTCGCGCGAGAACATCTCCGTCGGCCAGGGCGAGGGGTTCGGCTACATCTTCGCGACCTGGCTTTTCAACAACAAGAACACGAACGCAAAGCTCGTCTACGGTAAATCGGTTTGGGCCGATCCGCTGGAGCCGCCGCAGCCGGCACCTTATTCGGTCAATGCCGCAAGCAACATGCAGTGGATGTACTCCACGTGCAACAACTTCATGGACAGCCTCGGGACTGAGTGGGACTGGGTCAACTTCTTCTCGAACGTCTACGCCACCAAGGACGCCGGCGATCCCGAGTCGGTGCGGTACTCCATGGAGGAGATCAACCTCATCTGGAACGGGTCGGACGACTCCCACTGGAGCAACATCCGCCAGGAGGTTATCGATCAGTACGGTTACCTAACGCAGAAGTACAACCAGTTCTATGATCGCGCAGACGATGCCGAGGTGAACCACTGATCGAGTAGTACAACGGCCCCGGGGGAGGACGTGACTCCTCCCTCGGGGCTCTTCTTTCCGGGAGAAGGCCATGTGCAGAAGAAAAGAGTTGTCAGTGGTGATCGCCCTTGTCGTAGCATCGCTCGCATCGTGTTCGAAAGAGGACGAGTCGGGGCACCTGGATTCTGCTCCAGATGCGGATACCGACTCGGATTCCGACACCGACACCGATGTCGATACCGACGGTGATTCCGACGGCGATACCGATACCGACACCGAACCGATGATCGTTGAATCGTGCGAGGACGGCTGGTGCGAGATTCCGGCTGGCTCCTTCATCTTCGGCTCGAACCCCGGGGAACCGTGTATGAACGAGTACTCGCAGCAGCAGTTCGACGTAACACTGACCCGGTCGTTCCTGATGAAGCAGACCGAGGTGACGCAGGCGGAGTGGGAGGCCGCGGGCTTCCCGAACCCGTCCCGGGATCTCGACCCGACCAAGCCCGTCGTGTTCGTCAACTACTTCGAGGCGATGGCGTACGCGAACTTCCTCTCCGCCGCCGAAGGCCTCGACACCTGCTACGACCTCTCGGCATGCGAGGGCACCATCGGCTCCGGCTGTCCGGACGGGGAGTTCTACGACTACGGGTGCATCACGGAGCAAGGCACAGGAGAAATGTTGCCGCAGAACTTCCGTTGCGCGACCGACGTCCACAAATACCCGGACTGGTACGCCTGCCCCGGCTACCGCCTGCCAACCTCCGCCGAGTGGGAGTACGCGGCGCGGGCCGGCGCGACCGGCGCCACCTACATGGGAGAGATCACGACCACGCCCGAGAACGGCTGCGACGACCCCGTGGCGGACGAGGTGATGTGGTACTGCGGTACCACGGAGACGATGCGGCCGGTCGGCGGCAAGCCGAAGAACGGCTGGGGTCTTCACGACGTGCTCGGCAACGCCCAGGAGTGGACCGACTACGTGTTCAAGGGGCTGTCGCTGCAAGAGACGCTCGGCCTGGAGCCGCCGATCGTCGATCCGACCGGTGATGCTCAAGGCTACGACCGCGATATTCGCGGCGGCACGTACCGCGACGTCGCCTGTTTCGCTCGGCTAGGAAGCCAGCGCGGAGGACCGCCTGCTGGTCGTGGAATCGATATTGGATTCCGCCTCGTCCGCACACTGTTCGACTACGACGACACAAACAGCGAGATGTGCGTTTGGAAGTAGACGTCTACGCCACCAAGGATGCCGGCGATCCCGAGTCGGTGCGGTACTCCATGGAGCAGATCAACGACATCTGGGATGGGGCGGACGACTCGCACTGGAGCACGATCCGCGCTGAGGTCGAGGACGTGTACGGTTACGGCACGCAGAAGTATAACCAGTTCTACAATCGCGCAGGCGATGCGAGTGTCCGTCACTGATCCTTTAACACCGATGGTTCGAGGGAGGGCAGACCGTTCTCCCTCGGACTCTTTTCTTCGGAGGAGACCGTGCGTAAGACATTTTTACCGAAGCTGGTTTTGGCGATGATCGCGATCTGCTCGTGGGCGTGCTCGGAGGGACATCAGGGACGAATCGACGCATCCCAGGACTCGAGCGTAGACACAGACACAGATGTCGATACGGATACCGATGGCGACACCGACACCGAATCGGACACGTGCGTTCATCCCGCTGTCGCCGAGTCGTGCACTGGCGGTTGGTGCGAGATCCCGGCCGGTTGCTACACGTTTGGTTCTTTCCCCAGCGAACCGTGTAGAGATGAGTACTCCGATCAGCAGTTCGAAGTGACGCTGACGCGGCCTTTTGTCATCAAACAGACCGAGGTGACCCAGGCCGAGTGGGAGGCGGCCGGCTTCCCGAACCCGTCCGAGGGGACGATCGCGCCGGACGTGCCGGTGTTCTTCGTGAACTACTTCGAGGCGATGGCGTACGCGAACTTCCTCTCCACCGCGGCCGGGCTCGACACCTGCTACGACCTCTCCGCCTGCGAGGGCACGATCGGCTCCGGCTGTCCGGACGGGGAGTTCTATGACTACGGGTGCCACAACGAACAGGGCACAGGAGAGATCCTGCCGCAGATCTACCGCTGCGAAGGAGACGTGCACAAGTACCCGGACTGGTACGCATGCCCAGGCTACCGACTGCCGACCTCCGCCGAGTGGGAGTACGCGGCGCGCGCGGGCGCGACCGGCGCCACCTACATGGGCGAGATCACGACGACACCCGAGAACGGTTGCTCGGACCCGGTCGCGGACGAGGTGATGTGGTACTGCGGCACGACCGAGACGATGCGGCCGGTCGGCGGCAAGCCGAAGAACGGCTGGGGCCTGTACGACGTGCTCGGCAACGCGCAGGAGTGGACCGACTACGTATTCAAGGGACTGTCGCTGCAAGAGACGCTCGGCCAGGAGCCGCCGATCGTCGACCCGATCGGCGATGGTGGTGGTGAATTCCGTGATCTCCGAGGTGGGATGTATCGCGACGTCGCCTGTTTCGCTCGACTTGGCTCGCAAAGGGGAGCCCCAGCGGAAGGTCGGGGAATCGATCACGGATTCCGCCTCGCCCGCACACTGCCCGACGCCGACGACCTCGGCGACGACCTGGGCGAGGAGACGTGCGTCTGGCGGTGAACGTCTATGCCACCATAGACAGCGGTGCGCCCGAGTCGGTGCGTTACTCCATGGAGCAGATTGAAAACGTCTGGGAGGGTGCGACCGACACCTCGCCGTACAAGCCGTACTGGGACACTGTCCTGGATGAAGTCGCCCTCGTGTACGGCTCCGGCACGCAAAAGTACAACCAGTTCTATAGTCGCGCTGGCAACTACGGGGTGATTCAGTGATTCCCAGTACCAAGCCGGTGCACAGTGTTCTATCCGTCACGGCCGTGGTGATCGCGGTCGTCGGATGCAGCTCGAGTGGCCAGTCCCCCTACAACGCGTTCGCGGCCGGACCGATCACCCCGCCCCCGGCCGAGTGCGAGGGCGACGCGTACGTCGAGGGCGATTGTGTACACCCGTGCGTGGAGGAGAGCTGCATTAGCGGGTGGTGCCGCGTTCCACAGGGATGTTTCATCTACGGAAGCCCGGAAGATGAATGGCATCACGGCGTTCTAGCCGAGATCGAGACCCCGCTCACGCTCGCCCACGATTTCGTGATCCTGCAGCACGAGATGACGAGGCACGAGTGGGCGGCTCTCGGCTTTCCGGTCCCGACCCCAGAACCCAACGAGTTCGGTGCAAGCTCGTGCATGGAGCCGGGCTGCCCAACCGACGCGGTGAATTGGTGGGAGGCGGTCGCGGCCGCGAACCGGCTGTCCGAGCTGCACGATCTCCAGCCGTGCTACGAGCTGACCGGGTGCACCGGCGAGGTGGGAAAAGGGATGGTTTGTCAGAAAGCCCGGGCGGTCCACGCCAACGTCTACGACTGCCCGGGCTACCGTTTGCCGACCTTGGCCGAGTGGGAGTACGCGGCCAAGGCGGGCACGCGGACATCGTTCTACTCGGGCGACATCACCGTGAACGAAGAAACCGGCGGCTATTCGTACGACGCGAACCTCGACCCGATCGCCTGGTACTGGTGGAACGCTGGTCCAGGAACGGACCCTACCGTCGAAAAGCCCTATGAAGGCAAGCCGACCCACGCGGTCGAGCAGAAGCAGCCCAACCTCTGGCACCTGCACGACGTGCTCGGTAACGTGATGGAGTGGACATGGGATTCTGTAGCGGACATGGGCTTCGGAGGCGAACCACAGAAGGATCCACTAGACAACGGCACGCATGAACGTCACGCCCTCAGAGGCGGCGATGCTTTCTCTCCTTCTGTTGTCTGCCGGGCATCGCTGCCTTTTGAAGGCGCGGTCGAAATGCGGATTCCTGGCGTCGGTCTACGCCTCGTTCGCACGGTCTCCTGGCCCGAGGGCGCGGACACCGAGACGGTACCCGATCCCGACACGGAGACGGAGGCGGAGACCGACTCGGACACCGCGCCGGTCGACACGGACGCGCACAACCCCGACGACTGCCCGCTCGGCTCCGCCTGGCCGTGCACATGCTACTTTCCAGAGGACACGCCCGGCTTCTGGGAGTGCGACGACGGCACGGCGTTCGCCTACGTGAACCCTCACT
>JALNZK010000201.1 GCA_023229365.1 Pseudomonadota bacterium
GCCGGAAATCGACACGGCGGTGAAGATCGAAACGGTCATCGCGAAGAGAACTCGATGCATGCGCACCGGCGCTGGATTTTTCCAGAAGGCTTCCGAACCAAACGGATGGACAACTAATGTCTCTGAGCCCTATTGGAGGCCCTATTGGAGCCCTATTGGAGGGGCATCTGCACGGCGCCGAGCGGACGTAGCGCTCGGGCGACTACAGCGAGATGCTCCACGCGGAGAGCGTGCCCTCGCCGCCCGCGGTGTAGTCGGTGATCACGAGCTTGTAGGCGCCGGTGAGCCAGGTCGACGAGAGCCCCGTGATCGAGTAGGCGCTCGGGATCGGGTCGCCGGTGTTCTTCACGGTATGGGCGGTTCCGTCGGCGGCGACGAGCTCGATGGTGATGTCGGTCGGCGACGGGTGGCTGACCGACAGGTTGAGCGTCGGGTTCGCGTAGTCCCGGTCGACGACGGCCGTGATCCGCATCTCGTAGACGCTCGTCTGCTCGCCGTACTCCGTGTCGTAGTCGTCGATGGTGCCGGTCTGGGTCGCGCTCCACGAGCCGCTCGTCGTCGGCGCGGCCGTGATCGAAGGATCCTCGAACGTGAGGCACCACTCGACGAGCTCGAACGGGATGCCCGCCAGCGCGCCGCTGTGGGCGCTGTCCTCGAAGTAGAGGGTGTAGGTCCCCGCCGTCGACGTTCCCCAGAAGTGGGGGATCGCCCACGTGTTGGCGATGGAGAAGGTCGTGGGTCCGGTCTGCGAGTTGTAGTTGTTGTAGAACGGCACGGTCGTGCCGCCGCGTGTGAGCGTCCCCTCGATGTCCTCGAACGGCGTGGCCGTGATCCCGGAGCGGTCCGTCACGTCGAGCGTGAGCGTGACGACCTTCATGTCGTCGCCGAGGTCAGGGATCGTCATGTCCACCTCGATCGACGGCGGCGGATCGCCGCACCCGAACATCGAGCAGTCGGCCATCGTGGCGCCTTCGCCGCAGAGCACGACGTCCCAGTCCGGCTCCGGGCCCGTGTCGGGGCCCGTGTCGGTGTCGGAATCGGTGTCCGAATCGGAGTCGGAGTCGGTATCCGTGTCCGTGTCGGAGTCCGTGTCGGAGTCGGAGTCGGAGTCCGTGTCGGAGTCGGAGTCGGAGTCCGTGTCGGAGTCCGTGTCGGAGTCGGAGTCGCCGTCGGAGTCGGAATCGCCGCCGACCTTGCCGCCGGTGCAGGACGCCTCGACGAGCGCCGTGCCGAGCGTCGCGATCGCGAGCAGAGCCAATAATCGTTTCGTCATGACCGTCTCCCCGTACCTATGAAAGTTCGTTCGAACACCGTGATCGTAAGTGGTTTTCGCGCCGGACGCAAACGCCCCCTTCGGGGCTGCGCCGCCCGATTGACGCCTCGCGAGCCGGGTGCTACCTACGCTCGGGCCTCAAAAAACGGCGCTTTTGCGGAGGCGAGCTGATCATGACAGTCGTCGGAGTTGTGGGCGCGCAGTGGGGCGACGAGGGCAAGGGCAAGGTCGTCGATCTGTACGCCGAGTTCGCGGACATGGTGCTCCGCTTCCAGGGCGGGAACAACGCGGGACACACGCTCGTCGTCGACGGCGTGAAGACGATATTCCACCTGATCCCGTCCGGCGTCCTGCGGCCCGGCACGACGTGCGTCCTCGGCCAGGGGATGGTGATCGATCTGCGCGTGCTCGTCGAGGAGCTCGACAAGCTCGCCGGGACGGGCACCCTCGGCCGCGCGTCGCTCGCGGTGAGCGATCTCGCGCACGTCATCCTCCCGCACCACCTCGAGCTCGACGGGCTGCGCGAGGATCGGCGGTCGGGCTCGATCCCTTTGGGGAGCACGCGGCGCGGCATCGGCCCCGCGTACGAGGACAAGGTCGGACGTCGCGGCGTGCGGGTAGGCGATCTCTACCGCCCGGACGCCCTCGCGGGTGCACTCGAGGACGTGCTCGAGTACTGGCGCCCGATGCTCGAGGCGAGGGGCGCGAAGGTCGGGTCCGCGGCGGAGGTCGCCGCCTCGCTCGCCCCGCTCGCAGAGCGCGTCCGCCCGTACGTCACCGACACCGTCGCGCTTCTTCACCGCGCGCTCGACGGCTCCCGCGCGATCCTGCTCGAGGGCGCGCAGGGCGTCATGCTCGACGTGGACCACGGCACCTACCCGTTCGTCACGTCGTCGAACACCGTGATGGGCGGCGCGTGCACCGCCCTCGGCCTCGGCCCGACCTGCATCGACGAGGTCGTCGCGATCGCCAAGGCGTACACGACCCGCGTCGGCGAGGGCCCGTTCCCGACCGAGCTCCGCGACGACGTCGGGGGGCGCCTGCGGGACGTCGGCGCGGAGTTCGGCTCCACGACCGGCCGTCCGCGCCGGTGCGGCTGGTTCGACGCGGCGCTCGTGCGGTACGCCGCGCGCATCTCGGGGGCGACGCGCCTCGCCATCACCAAGCTCGACGTGCTGACGGGCCTCCCCGAGATCAAGATCTGCGTCGGCTACACCCTCGACGGCGCGAAGGTCGACGGCGTCCCGCTCGCGGCGCTCGAGCGGGTCGTGCCCGTGTACGAGACCCGGCCGGGGTGGAGCGAGCCCATCACCTCCGCGCGGCGCGTCGAGGAGCTGCCGCGCAACGCGCGCCTCTACGTCGAGCGCCTCTGCGAGCTCGTCGGCTGTCCGGCGTGCATCGTCTCGGTGGGCCCGGGGCGGGAGCAGACGATCGTGATCTCGAACCCGTTCGCGGCGTGAGCGGTCAGTCGATCCCCAGGTGCGCGTCGATCTCCGCCTCGACGGAGCCCCAGCTGATCTTCTCCCCGCAGATGAACACCGACGGCGTGCCGCCGACCCCGGCCGCCTGCGCCTGCTCCTTGTCCCAGGCCAGGAATGAGTAGGTGTACGGATCCGCGAGGTCTGCCTCGAACTGGGTCATCTCGAGCTGCAGGACGTCCGCGCAGTACGCCCGGATCTCGTCGAGGCTGTACTGCACGCCGTCGTAGTAGGCGCCGTCGTAGATGTAGTCGTGGAGCTGCCAGAAGTGCTCCATCCCCTGGTTGCCGGCGGCCACGGTCGCCGCGTGCACTTCCCAAGAGGCCTGGTAGTCGAACGGATAGTGGTGGTAGTAGAGCCGCACGCGCGCGCGGATGTCCGGGCGCGTCGCCCAGACCTCCTTCCAGAGCTGCGCGAACTCGGCGCAGTGCGGGCACTTGAAGAACGAGATGTCGACGACCTCGAGATCCACGGCCTCATCGCCGCCCATGTACGGGTTGTACGCGTTGTTGAAGAGATCGGGGGACCCCTCCGGGCAGGCCGCGCCCGGTCCTGAGTCGTCGACTGAGGCGTCGAACCCGCTCGCGTCGGGTTCCCAGTAGTCGTCGATCGGCGGGCGGCAGCCCTGCGCCAGCGCGATCGCCGCGCCGAGGGCGAGGATCGGAAGGGCCGGTGTCGATGTCCTGTTCATGCTCACACCCCTGGTTCGTTCTCCGCCATCATAATACACTATCCGCGCCGCGAGCCACGTCACTTGACGACGTGACACCGTTGGAAGGGAGAAGCCCGTGCGCGCGACGCCCCCAGCCGAGCTGCCGATCCTGAGGCTCGTGCCGCTGCTCAAGCCGCTCGTCTGGGGCGGACGCCGGCTCGAGACCTCGCTCGGCCGCGCGCTCCCTGAGGGCGTGGCCGTCGGCGAGTCGTGGGAGATCGTCGATCTCGAGGGCGAGCAGTCGATCGTCGCGGACGGGGCGTTCGCGGGCGCGTCGCTCGGCGAGCTGCGGAGGGATCACGCCGCGGCGCTCCTCGGCGCGGTGCCGCCCCTCGACGGGCGGTTCCCGCTCGTGCTGAAGTTCATCGACGCGCGGGAGACCTTGTCGGTCCAGGTGCACCCGGGACCCGCGGCGTGCGCGCGCATCGGGCGCGGGGCGCGGCCCAAGACCGAGGCGTGGTACGTGATGGCCGCCGAGCCCGGCGCGGTGCTGTACCTCGGCCTCGCCCCGGGCACGGATCGCCGCGCGTTCGAGGCGGCGCTCGCCGCGGGGGACGTCGCGCGCCTGCTCCGCCGGATCGAGGTCGAGGCGGGCGAGATCGTCCACGTCCCGACCGGGACGGTGCACGCGATCGGCGGCGGGATCCTGCTCGCCGAGGTGCAGCAGTCGTCCGACACGACCTACCGCGTCTTCGACTGGAACCGGGTCGGCACGGACGGGAGGCCGAGACAGCTCCACGTCGCAGAGGCGCTCGATTCGATCGGCTTCTCGGGCGCCGCGACAAAGGCCTTCGAGGCCCCGCGCTCCGGCCGCCGCGGCGTGACGTGCGCGGAGCTCAACATGGAGATCCTCTCTCGCGAGGAGGTCGCCGCCGGGTGCTCCTTGTCGAGCGCGGGCTTCGTCGCGTTGGTCGGCGTCTCGGGCTCGGGAATGGCGGAGGTGCGCGCGGGCGGCGAGTCGAGGCGGCTCGGGCTCGGCGGGACGCTGCTCGTTCCCGCGTGCCGCGCGGAGCGCGTTGAGCTCGCGGGCGACGGCGATCTCGTGGTTCTGGCGGCGTTCGCCGGCTCGGGCGGCGGCGCGTAGCGCGGCATTGGACCAAAGCCGCGCGTTTCGCTATGCTCTTCGGCATCGGGTTCGAGCCCCGGCTCGACGCGCCATGACGGGAGGCGACATCATGTGGTGGAGAACGATCGCGGCCGCGCTGCTCGCGGTTCTCATGACGGCGGCACTCGGGTCGTGCGATCCGGCCGAGGGGATCGCCATGGATCCGGACGCCAACTTCGAGGGAGGCCCGCCGGACGCGAGCTCCGATTCGGACTCGGACACCGACTCGGACTCGGACACCGACACCGACACCGATTCCGACTCGGATACGGATTCGGACGCCGACGGCGGCAAGTAACTACTTCTTGAAATAGCGCACGATGCGCGGGGCGAGCCAGATGGCGGCGATCACGGCCGCGATGATCAGGAGCGTCCGCGGGTTGCGGACGAACCGCAGCGCCAGCAGCAGGCCGGCGAGCGCGAGGAGCACGTACAGCCCCGTGCGCCCCTGCCTGGGAGGCGCGGCAGAGGGTGGGGCGCCGCCCCCCGGAGGTTGCGAGGCCCGCCCGCCGCGCCGTGCGTCGTCGTAGCGCGCCCGTCTCTCGGGGTTCCCGATCACGGCGAACGCCGCGTTGATCTGCGCCAGCTTCTCCTTCGCGAGCTCCTCGAGGTCGTTGCCCTGGTGCTTGTCGGGGTGGTACTTCGCCGCGAGGGCGCGGTACGCCCTCGTGATCTCGTCCGCGCTCGCGAAGGATCCGACGCCGAGCACCGCGTAGTAGTCGATCCCGGGATCGAACTCGCTCAATTGCCGGGCCCCTTCATCCTCGTCAGCTGCTGCGCGTAGTCGGCGTCGGTGCTGAGCAGGATCCACGTGTTCTCGTCCACGGTCGTCTCGTAGCTCTCGAGGATCTTGACGAACCTGTAGAAGGCCGGGTCCGCCTTGTACGCGTCGGCGTAGATCGCCGCCGCCTCGCCGTCCGCGCGGCCCCGGATCTCCTGCGCCTGGCGGTACGCCTCGGAGCGGATCGTCTTCAGATCGCGGTCCTTCTTGCCGAGGATCTCGGCGGACATCCCCTGGCCCTGGGAGCGGAACGCCTCGGCGACCCGCCGGCGCTCGGACACCATGCGGTCGAAGACCTTCGCCTGCACGCTCTCCACGTAGTCGATGCGCTTGAACTGCACGTCGCGCAGCTCGATGCCGAGCTTGGCCACCTCGGCCGACGCCCGTTCGAAGATGAGCTGCGTCAGCTTCATGCGGCCGGCGGTGATGGTGTAGATCATCTCCTCGCCCATGGTGCTCACGCCGAGGACCGAGGGCGCGGCCTCGGGCTTCTGCGCGACCTTCTCGGGCGCCGGGGGCGGCACCGCGTCGTCGCCCGCCTTCGCCTCCTTCTCGTCCTCGACGCCGCCGTCCGCGTCGTCCGCCGGGGCCGGCTGCTCCCGGGCGGTCTCCTCGGCCGTTGCCACCGAGTCCGGCGTCATCGGCTGCGCCGCGCCGGCGGCCATCATCTCCTCGTTGGACAGGGCAAACGCGCGGTTCGTCGTCCGGATCACCTCGATCAGCTTGTGGTTGGCGACCACGTTCCGCGCCGCGCTCTCGACGATGTCGTCGAGCCGGCTCTGGGCGCGCTCCTCGGTGCCGATCTTCTCGATGTAGACGAGCGGCTCCGCGATGCGCCACCGCGCGAAGATGTCGATGGCGATGAACCGCTTGTCCGCGGTCGTGACCTGGGTCGGCTCGCCGTCCCAGCCGAGCCACCGCTTCTCGAACTTCCGCGGATCGTCGACG
>JALNZK010000202.1 GCA_023229365.1 Pseudomonadota bacterium
AGGTTGCCGAAGCTCGGGTAGCGCCGCTCGAGGTAGTAGTCGCGCTCCCCCTCCGGGATCTGCCCCGGCGGCCGTGCGTCGCCCGTCTTCTTGGGCACCCAGATGCGGCCGTCGTTCCGCAGCGACTCGCTCATGAGCGTCAGCTTGGACTGGTAGTCGCCGTGGACCGGGATGCACGTCGGGTGGATCTGCGTGTAGCACGGGTTCGCGAAGCCGGCGCCGCGCCTGTACGCGCGGAACGCGGCGGTCACGTTGCAGCCCTTCGCGTTCGTCGACAGGTAGAAGGTGTTGCCGTAGCCGCCCGTGCCGAGCGCCACCGCGTCGCCGACGTGCGTCTTGATCTCGCCCGTCACCATGTTCCGGGTGACGATGCCGCGCGCGCGGCCGTCCTGCACCACGAGGTCGAGCATCTCGTGGCGCGGGAAGAGCTTCACGGTGCCGGCCCGCACCTGGCGCATGAGCGCCGAGTACGCGCCGAGCAGGAGCTGCTGCCCGGTCTGGCCGCGGGCGTAGAAGGTCCGCGAGACCTGCGCGCCGCCGAACGACCGGTTCTCGAGCGTGCCGCCATACTCGCGGGCGAACGGCACGCCCTGCGCGACGCACTGGTCGATGATGTTGTTGCTCACCTGCGCGAGCCTGTAGACGTTCGCCTCGCGCGCCCTGTAGTCGCCGCCTTTCACGGTGTCGTAGAACAGGCGGTAGATCGAGTCGCCGTCGTTCGGGTAGTTCTTGGCGGCGTTGATGCCGCCCTGGGCCGCGATCGAGTGCGCGCGCCTGGGGCTGTCCTGGTAGAAGAAGCACTCGACCCTGTAGCCGAGCTCCCCGAGCGTCGCCGCGGCCGCGCCGCCCGCGAGCCCGGATCCGACCACGATGATCTTGTACTTGCGCTTGTTCGCCGGGTTGATGAGCTTCATCTTGAAGCGGTGGTTGTCCCACTTCGACTCGATAGGGCCTTCCGGGATTCTGGATTCCAGCTTCATGGTCGCCACCTTCCTCTATACGACCGGCACGACGAGCCCGGCGAGCACGGCCACCGGGATCGACAGGCCGCCCAGCGTCACGAACAGCGCGAACAGCACCGCGAACCGGCGGCGCCAGGGGTTCCACTTCGCCTGGCTCGCGCCGATCGTCTGCAGCATGCTCCACACGCCGTGGTAGAGGTGCAGCCCGACGAACACCATGGCGACCATGTAGACCGCCGCGGTCCACGGCACCTGGAACCCGAGGATCACGTTGTTGTACACGTTCATCAGCCCGTCGGCCGTGGCGTGGAACGTGTCGGGGCTCGGGTGCAGCTGCCCGGTCGTGAAGTGCAGGAGGTGGTAGATCACGAACAGCCCGATGATCGGCCCGCCCCAGCGCATCGTGCGCGCGGCGTAGGTCGTCTCGCGGAACCGCTTGACCGCGTAGCCCTTGGGCCGCGCCGCCCAGCTCTGGAGCGTGACCAGGGTCGCGGACCAGATGTGGAGCACCACGCAGATCACGAGGACGCCGCGGAACACCCACAGGAGCCCGCCGAGCCCTTGCAGGAACGCCGCGTACTTGTTGAGCCGCTCGGGGCCCAGGAAGATCTGCAGGTTCCCGAGGACGTGCACCGCGACGAACCCGAAGGTGATGAAGCCGGTGATCGCCATCACCACCTTCTTGCCCACCGCAGTTCTGTAGAACGTCATTTCCGCTGTGGTCATGTGCCCTCTCGCTCGCTGCCGCCGCGCCTGCGAGCCGCGGCGATTCGCTGATTCCGAGGTCACACTAGTCCCTTAAGCTCGTCCGTCAACCCCCCATTTCCCTCGGACGGGGAGGGGGTCGAAGGGGCCTCGCGCGGGTCACTCCCAGGTGCCGTAGCAGCCGCACAAGGTCAACCCGGCGAGGCAGGGGAATTCGTGCTCTTCGAGCGCGGCGGCGACGCAGGCGGCGTCGTCAGGGTCAACCGACGGTGCTGCCGGGATCGCCGCCCGGCCGGTCGAGTCGAAGACGATGTGGAATTCCTCGTCGGCCCACGATCCGCATTCCGCCGCCACGACCAACGCGATGATCTCTTCGAGATCGGTATGCGCCTGTCCCATGTGCCAGTAGTGGAACCCCGAGTAGGTAACGAGGCACTCGGTCGAGACCGATTCGAACGCCGCGGCGGCGTCGGCCAGCCACCACGGTTCGCCGTCGCAGAGCATGAAGCCGCCCCACCAGCAGTCCTCGAGGTACACCGAGAGCTCGGGATCGCCCTGGGGGGCGGCGCCGACGGTTCCGGAGAAGCACGCGTCCGCTCCGGCGAGCGCGTCCTCGATCGCGGCCTCGGCGGCCTCCGCCTCGTCGTAGGAGCAGTCCGAGTCGCATTCTCCAGCGGGGAGATCGGGCGGTGGGCCGGAGCCCTCGCCCGCCCGGCGAACGCAGCGAACGCTCTTCAACCAGACATCGTCCACGGGCGCCGGGGACACGCGCCCATATTCGAAATTGACCGTCCACGCGACCGGTATCTTCCACGACGCGTCGATCGAGGTGGTCCAGTACGTCCTGGAATAGTAATCGTTATCGTCGAGCGCGGGATCCAGGTACAGGCCGTCCGCGCCCGGACCGCAGCGGAACCCGCACCCGTCGCAGCTCCCGTCCAGCTCCGAGGTCGAGCTGCCTTCGGTGATCCCGCACGCGCCGCCGGGCGCCGTCGCCTCGCAGCCGCGGATCAGGCCGCGCAGCTCGTCCACGGACGGCAGGCGCCAGTCGGTCTCGCCGCCGTCGTCCAGCCCCTCGCATCGCTCCCGGGCGTCGGAGAGATCCTCCTCCGCGTGGCACGTGGACGGGTTCTGCCAGCAAAGCCCGGTCGCGCAGTCGTACCAGCCCTCCGCGCACCCCGGCGCACCCCAGGATGCGCACGCGCCGCCGTCGGCCGGACCGGCGGCTCCTCCTCTCCCGCAGCCGGACAGCGCGCCGGCGACAATGGCCGCCGCGGCGAGGGTCAGAGCATCGCGCCCCATCGTTGCCTCCAAGTGAAACCCGACTCTACCACGGAAATCCCCTCCACGGCCGATCTGAGAACTCGGGTCTCTCGGGTCTCTCGCCTTGCCCGGAAGCCCGTCGATCGCCATAATACGTCGTCGCCGTTTGCGATCCGGGGGGCGAGGGAAACGAAGATGACTTCATTCAACGAGTACGACACCTCCAACACGGGGCTCCGGCAGGGGAACAAGACGCTCGCCATCCTGGTGGGCGGCGGCCCGGCGCCGGGCATCAACGGCGTGATCCGCTCGGCGACGATCGAGGCGATCAACTCCGGCTGCAAGGTGCTCGGCATCATGGACGGCTACAAGTGGCTCGCCAAGGGGTCGGCGGCGCACGTCGAGCAGTTCACCATCGACCGGGTCTCGCGCATCCACTACCGCGGCGGGTCGATCCTGCGGACCTCGCGCGTCAATCCGACGAGCGATCCGGCCATGATGAAGAACGTCGTCGGCGTGCTCACCGAGCTCGAGATCGACTACCTCGTGAGCATCGGCGGCGACGACACGGCGTACACCGCGCTCTGCATCGACAAGCTCGCCGGGGATCAGCTCCAGGTCGTCCACGTGCCGAAGACGATCGACAACGACCTGCCGCTGCCGGGGCAGATGCTCACGTTCGGCTACCAGACCGCGCGCGAGATGGGGGCGCAGATCGTCAAGAACCTCATGGAGGACGCGTTCACCACCAACAGGTGGTACTTCGTCGTCACCATGGGCCGGAAGGCCGGCCACCTCGCGCTCGGCATCGGCTCGGCCGCGGGCGCGACCTTGACGATCATCGCCGAGGAGTTCCGCGGCAAGCCGATCCGCCTCGCCCGCCTGTGCGACCTCCTCGAGGGGTCGATCATCAAGCGGCGCCTGCTCGGCCGCGACTACGGCGTCGCGATGATGTCCGAGGGGCTCATCGCCTCGCTCGACAAGTCGGATCTCATCGGGCTCGACGACGTCCAGGTCGACGATCACGGCAACATCCGCTACGCGGAGATCTCGCTCGCGCAGATCGTGAAGGATCAGGTGCGCAAGCGGCTGGGCGAGCGCGGGATCGATATTACGATCGTCAACAAGAACATCGGCTACGAGCTGCGCTCGCTCCCGGCGAACTCCTACGACCTCGAGTACACGCAGAACCTCGGCTACTCGGCGGTGCGCTACCTGCTCAAGGGCGGCTCGCGGGCGATCATCGCGATCCGGGACGGCGGCCCGTACATCATCCCGCTCGACCAGATCGTGAGCCCCGACACCGGGCGCATCAAGACGCGGCTCGTCGACCTCGACAACCCGTACTTCCAGATGTGCGTCGACTACCAGATCCGGCTGCTGCGGTCGGACTTCGAGGACATCAAGCGGCTCTCGCGCCTCGCGCGCGTCGCCAACTGCACGCCCGAGGAGTTCAAGGGCCAGTTCGGCTACCTCGCGTCGGACGACTAGATCAGGCGCTCGCGGCCTTCTTGGACGGCTTCGCCGCCTTCTTCGTCTCGGCGGAGGCCGGCGCGGCCGTGGGCTCGCTCGCGGTGGGCTTCGAGTTCTCTGTCGAGGACGACTCCGACGAGGAGGAAGGCGCGGAGGATGTCGACTCGCCCTCCGAGCCGCCGTGCGCCTTGTGGCCCGCGTAGTCGGTCGTGTACCAGCCCGTGCCCTTGAGCAGGAAGCTCGTCTGCGAGATGTGCCGCTCGGCCTGGAGCCTGCCGCACGCCTCGCACTTGCGGATCGGCTTGTCCGAGATCTTCTGGATGACCTCGAACTCGTGGCCGCACGCCTTGCAGGTGTACTCGTAGATCGGCATCGAACGCCTCCTCGCGGTGAAGTGATAGTCCGCGGGCAGGCGAAGTCAAGAGATTCGCCCGGCGACGAGGCGGCCCCGCTCGGCTCGGAGGAGCTCCGCCGCGGGCCAACCTGGTATCTCGCGGCCCCGTCTGGTAGAAGAGACCCATGACCTCCCGCGATATCGCCAAGGTGGTCCGATACTGGCGCGAGGCCGCCGAACACGACCTCGACACGGCGCGTTCCCTGTTCCGCACCGGCCGGTACGACTACTGTCTGTTCCTGTGCCACCTCTCGCTGGAGAAGCTGCTGAAGGCGTTGGCGACGAGGAAGCTGAAGGAGCACGCGCCGTTCACGCACAACCTGCTCTACTTGGCGGGGCAGGCCGGGATCGCGCTTTCGAAGACGCAGATCGCGCAACTCGATGACATCAACCGGTTCAACGTGGAGGCGCGGTATCCGGAAGATCTGCGGGCGTTCTACAAGAAGGTGAACCGCGCCTACGCAAAACGGTACCTGGACGTCACGAAGGGGATGTGGAGATGGCTCCAAGATCTGTTCGAGGCGTGATCGAGCGCTACAAGGCCGCGCTCGCCGCCGCGGAATTCCCGGCCTTCGAGGTCGTGCTGTACGGATCGTACGCCCGGCGCGAGGCGCGCCCTGACAGCGACATCGACCTGTGCCTGATCTCCGAGGCATTCGCCCGGGGCCGTCAGAGACACCGTCGAAGGGCGGTCCAGATCGCCTACGAAATCGATCCGCGCATCCAGGTCGTGCTCGTGGATCCCCGAACCCTCGCAACCAACACGCTCTCCCCGCTCTGGAGCGCCATCCGCCGGGAGTCGATCGCAGCGTGAGGCTCAGGCGCTCGCGGCTGGCTTGGACGATTCCGTGGTATGCTCGCCCCATCACGGGGGGGTGGAGATTGGCTACAAGGACAGACTGCTTTTCGGCGCCGCGGGCCAGCTGGTTCTTGGCTTTGGTCGCTTCTGTCGCTTCTGTCGCTTTGGTCTCTTGGCTTGGCGGCTGCGCAAGCGACCAAAGTGACAAAAGCGACGCAAGCGACGTGGATTCTGATTCTGACACAGACACCGATACTGACACGGACTCAGACACCGATACCGACACCGATACCGACACCGACACCGACACGGACACGGATACCGATACTGATTCCGATACGGATTGGCTGCCCGAAGGATGTCAGGTTGTGTCAACACAATCGGATTGGACAGTGGAAAGAGGTTTCCATGGGAATAGAATGGTTTGGATTGACCGGGATACACCCACGGAAATGCCAGAAATCCGGGTCAGAGATCTCACAACCGGCGACGTGACGGTCGTAGTGGATGAGTTGCCAGGGTCTGGCTACTATGATCATGCTTCTATTTGGTAACTGTTTAGCGGGATGATAGCACAGCCGACAGCGAGATCACGGCCGGAAGATGCTCGGCGGCGGCGCGCCGGA
>JALNZK010000203.1 GCA_023229365.1 Pseudomonadota bacterium
CTCCGAACACTCGATTTCCGCGAAAGCGAATCCGAACTCCGCGGAGTCGAACCAGTCGGCAAGTCAGCGCGGCGGGCTTATGCGCAACAGGCTCCTAGCCCTCGACTCCCCTGCCTCCCATGGCTCCCATGGCTCCCATCATCAAGTCCTCCGGTACAGAAGCCTGAAGATCGGCACCCCGACATCCAGGCACCGCCGCTCGCGGTTGCTCACCGCGCCGAAGGGGTTCGCGCCGACGAACCCGCCGGGCGAGGTCGGCTCGAGCCTCGGCTCCGCGTCGAGCGCGCCCCGGAACGCCCCGGCGCGCTCCTCGACGTCGGTCTGCACGAACAGCTCGCCGCCGGGTCGCAGGAGCCGCGCCACCTGCCCTATCAGGGACGAGGAGACGACCGCGCGCTTCGCGTGCCGCGCCTTCCACCACGGATCCGGGAAGTTGACGAAGACGCTCGCCAGCGACGCGTCCGGCGCGAACCGCGCGACGAGCTCCCGCGCGTCCCCGTGGCGGAAGAGCACGTTGGGCAGCCCGCGCGCGGCGGCCGCCGTCGCGGCGGTGTGGACGAACTTGCGCCGGGTCTCCACGGCGACGACGAAGACGGACGGGTTTCCCTGTGCACGCTCGAGCGCGAAGCGCCCCCGCCCGAAGCCGATCTCGAGCTCGACGTCCGCCCTGCCGCCGGCCAACGACGCGAGATCGATGGGGCCCCCGGCCGGGAAGCCGGGCACGTCGGCGTACGGCTTCGCGGACCGCGTCTTCGGCTCGGGCGCGGTCACTGTGGCCGGACCTCGTCCGGCGGCGGGACCTCGAGCGCGGCCGCCACCGCCTCCTCCATCCGCTGCACGTAGACGAGCTTGAGGTCCTCGAGGATCTCCTCGGGGATCTCGGGCTCGTCCTTCCGGTTGCGCTCCGGGAGAACGACCGTCGAGATCCCGGCGCGGTGCGCGGCGAGCACCTTCTCCTTGATGCCGCCCACGGGCAGGATGAGGCCGCGCAGGGTGATCTCGCCGGTCATCGCGACGTCCGGCCGCACGCGCTTGCCGGAGAGGAGCGACACGAGCGCCGTGAGCATCGCGCTGCCCGCGCTCGGCCCGTCCTTCGGCACCGAGCCCGCGGGGACGTGCAGGTGGATGTCGAACAGATCGTTGAACCCGGGGTCGAGCCCGAGGTGCTCCGCGTTGGCGCGGACGTAGGAGAGCGCGGTCTGGGCCGACTCCTTCATCACGTCGCCGAGCTGGCCCGTCATCGCCATTTTTCCGGAGCCCTTCATCTTCGTCGCCTCGATGAAGATGATCTCGCCGCCGTTGGGCGTCCAGGCGAGCCCGGTGGCGACGCCGGCCACCGCGCAGCGATCCGCCATCTCGGGCATGAACCGCTGCGGTCCGAGCACCTCGCGCACGAACGCGTCGTCCGCGTCGAGGCCGTTGGTCACCTCGCCCTTCGCGACCTTCACCGCGACCGCGCGGCACACCGCGGCGATCTCCCGCTCGAGGTTCCGCACGCCCGCCTCGCGCGTGTAGGAGTCGATGATCCGGAAGATGCTCTCGCCGGGGAAGCGGACACCGTCGTCGCCGAGGCCGTGCTCCTTGAGCTGCTTCGGGATCGTGAACCCGAAGGCGATCTTGCGCTTCTCCTCCCGCGTGTAGCCCGGGATCTCGATCACCTCCATGCGGTCGAGGAGCGCGGGCGGCACGGTCGCGAGGGTGTTGGCCGTCCCGATGAACATGACCTTCGAGAGGTTGTAGGGTACCTCCAGGTAGTGATCCGAGAAGGAGAAGTTCTGCTCGGGGTCGAGCACCTCGAGCAGCGCCGACGCCGGATCGCCGCGGAAGTCCGTGCCGAGCTTGTCGAGCTCGTCGAGCATGAACAGCGGGTTGACGGTGCCGGCCTTCTTGACGCCCTGCAGCACGCGGCCGGGCAACGCCCCGACGTAGGTCCGTCGATGACCCCTGATCTCGGCCTCGTCGCGCACCCCGCCGAGAGAAACGCGGACGAACTCCCGGCCGATCGCGCGGGCGATGGATCTCCCGAGCGAGGTCTTGCCCACACCCGGCGGCCCGACGAGGCACAGGATCGGCCCCTTCTTCTCGGGGTTCAGCTTGAGCACGGCGATCTGCTCGAGGATGCGCCGCTTCACCTTCTCGAGGTCGTAGTGATCCTCGTCGAGCACGAGGCGCACCGCATCGACGTCGAGCTTGTCCTCGGTCGACTCGATCCACGGGAGGTCGAGGAGCCAGTCGAGGTAGGTCCGCGTGACCGTGTACTCCGCCGAGGAGCTCTGCATGTGCCGGAGCCGCGACAGCTGCTTCTCCGCCATCTTGGCCGCCTCGGGCGTCATGCCGGCGGCGTCGATGCGGGTCTTCAGCTCCTCGATCTCGTCCTCGACGTCCTCGCCCTCGCCCAGCTCCTCCTTGATCGCCTTGAGCTGCTGCCGGAGGAAGTACTCGCGCTGGCTGCGCCCCATCTCCTCCTGCACGGCGGACGAGATCTCCTTCTTGACCTTCAGGAGCTCGAGCTGCTTGGTGAGCAGCTTGAGGCACGTCCGGATCCGCAGCGAGACGTCGACCGCCTCGATGACGAGCTGCTTCTCGGCGACCTCGCTCGTCAGGTTGGACGCGACGAGATCCGCGAGCACCCCCGGCTCGGTGACGTGGTCGAGGACCCCCGCCGCCTCCTTGGGCAGGTTGGGGAGCAGCGTCAAGAGCTGGCGGCCGGTCTCCCGCAGGTTCGTGGTGAGCGCGTCGATCTCGAGCTCCGAGCTCGGCCGATCCGGGATGCGCCGCACCCTCGCCCGGAGGTACGGCTCTTCGCCGAGCTCCTCGAGGATCTCGAAGCGCTCGATCCCCTGCAGCACGACCGAGTAGTTGTCCTCGCCGAGCTTGATGACCTTCAGCAGCCGCGCGACGGTGCCCATGCGGTAGAGATCCGCGAACGCGGGCTCCTCCACGTCCGGCGCCTTCTGGCTCAACACGCCGATGATCTGATCGTCGCGGTGGGAGATCTCGTTGATGATCTGGATGGACCTGCGCCTCCCGACGTTGATGGGCACGACGGACGCCGGAAACATCACGGAGTTCCGGAGGGGCAGGATCGGAAGATTCTGCTCTGCCATGGATTCACGCCACCTCTCTCGGCACGGACCCCAGCCGAAAAACAAATAATAATTACGATGGGTTGTGCTGTCAATGCGGTACGGTGCGCCGCGCACGTTCCGGTGCCGACGCGATATGCAAAATCCGGGCGTTTTCGCTTGATTTGGCGGGCACCGACCGATAAAAGAAATTTGACTTCCGAACGGGCAAGGTGGTACATCATCCTACAGGTGGGACAATGTCAGTACCTCCTTCGACAAAGGACGGCTCCATGATCAAGGTGGCATCGATCGGGATTCTCGCCCTGGCCGCGCTAGTGCCCCAATGCACCGGGACGATCTGGGGGAACCTGCTCCTCTTGCTCATCGTAACCGGCATCTTCTTCGGCACCGTCTCCCTCGGCCAACCCGCCCGTTCCGAAACCCCGCGCGCCCTCGCCGACATCGAGCCCTGACGCCCCGCGAGGCGCCTCGAGACCGCTCGGACGGCAGAGACCGCGCCTCGAGGCGATGACGTGGATCAGAGTCGTTCCAAGCTGCGTGAGCCCTACAGGACGTTGGACTCCTTCACCCTCTCCGACGTCGAGGCCGCGAGCCTGATCCTGCTCGGCGGCTCCGTGCTGGATTGGAGCCGGCTGTACCTGTCCCCGCCCGACATCGAGACGCTCTGCCGCACGCACTGCCTCGACTTCGACGATCCCGCCGACGTGGCGCTCGTCGAGCGGATCCGGGACGAGGCGATCGCGTACCTCACGGTCCAGTTCGAGTTCCCGATCCCCGGCCCGGTGCGGCGCGCGTCCCTGCCCGAGCTGCTCGCGATGGCGAGCGCGAACGGGAACCGCCACCGGCGCCTCTGCGCGTGCACCCTGCTCAAGGCGATGCACGTCATCAACCACTTCGACGCGAGCGAGGCGCGGCAGGCGCTCAAGATGACGGATCACGAGCTGTTCGAGCGCGCCGAGGAGGGCATCTACCGCACGATCAGCGAGATGATGGCGGAGCGCCTCCCGGTGGTGGAGTTCCTGGGCGGCCGGAAGCAGCGCTCGAGCATGGTGACCAAGCTCCTCTCCAAGGATGACCCCCTGTCCGCGCAGCTGTTCGACAAGATGCGCTTCCGCGTGGTCACCGCGAGCAAGCTCGACGTCCTGCCGACGATCAACTACCTGTCGCGCACCCTGTTCCCCTTCAACTACGTATTGTCCAAGGAGTCGTACAACACGCTGTGCCCGTTCCGGACGTACTGCGAGGAGCACCCGCACCTCGCCGAGCTCGCGAGGCAGCTCGACCTGGACACGACCGTCGCGGAGCCGCCCCTCCCCGCCACGAACGCCCACTCCTCGCCGCGGTACAGGGTCGTGCACTGGGTCGCGGACATGCCGCTCAAGCTGCGCGACTTCGAGTCGAAGTTCGACACCGACGGCATCAGCCCGGTCCCGCGCCCGATCATCTACGTCCGCGCCGAGCTGCAGATCCTGGATCGCCGGACGGATCGCGTCAACGAGCGGGGGCACGCCTCGCACAAGCAGTACAAGGCCCGGCAGCGCAGCTTCGTCTCCACCCGGCTGCGCGTCGGTCAGCCCCGGACCGCCCCGGAAGAGGTTTCCTGACGCCGCCATCGCGCTTGTCACGGCGCCCTGGAGGGCGATATAAGACGGCAATCGAACGGAGGACCTCGTGCCACCGCGCCTGCGCTACTTCATATTCAAGTTCTGGTATCTGGTCTGGTTCTTCCTGGCCCCGGCCACGGTGTCCTGGATCGTCGTCTCCGTGCTCGACAGGCTCGAGATCGTGGACGAGTTCGAGCCGTGGTACGTCCTCTTGCTGTTCGCCGTGCTGGTCATCATCCTGTACGCCGTCCGCGAGAGGCTGCCGTTCTGGCGGGATCGCGATCCCTCGAGCGCGTACAACCGGGATCGCCGCGCCAACACCGCGCGGAAGCTGTCGGAGCGTGTCGGAAGGATCGTCGAGAAGAAGGCGCACAAGATATCGGTCCAGGGGCGGACCGAGCTCGCCGCGGCGCTCGAAGCCTGCGCGAAGGCGATCGCGGACAGGGACGACGACCGAATCGCGACCGCCGTCCGCAGGCTGGAGGAGAAGACGACCCGCCACCTCGCCTTCGCGAGGAAGAGCGTCGCCCGGGAGTACTTCGAGTCGATCGGGGTCGCGATCCTCATCGCGGTCGTCCTGCGGCCCTTCTGCATCGAGGCGTTCAAGATCCCGAGCGAGTCGATGGTGCCCACCCTGATGGTGGGCGACCACATCTTCGTCAGCAAGTACCTGTACGGAATCTCCGTGCCGTTCGTCAACAAGCGCGCCGTCCGCTTCGCCGCACCGGCGCGAGGCGACGTCGTCGTGTTCGTCAAGCCGTCGCGGGCGGAGCAGGCCGGGGTCTCGCTCGAGTACTTCGGCGACGAGTTCGCGGAGCCCATGGCCGGGACGGACTTCATCAAGCGGATCGTCGCCCTGCCGAACGACATCGTCGAGATGAAGAACGACGTGCTCTGGATCAACGACGTCGAGGTGCCGCGTTGCCGCGTCGGCACCGCGAAGTACCGCGCGCGCGACGAGCTGCGGCAGAAGTGGGTCGACGAGATCGGCGAGCTCTGGGTCGAGCGGCTCGACGGGCGGACGTACACGATCCTCGAGACCCGTGACGATCTTCCGGTCGAGAACTACGGCCCGATGAAGGTCGGGTACGATCAGGTCTTCGTGCTCGGCGACAACCGCGACAACTCCAACGACTCGCGCAGCTGGGGGATGGTCCCGTTCGACAACATCAAGGGGCGCGCGAGCATCATCTGGTGGTCGAACCGTCGCCCCCACGGCTTCCAGTGGGATCGCGTCGGGACGCTCATCATGAACGAGCCCGCGCTGACCGGGGAGCAGCGGCGCGCGCTCGGCGAGTGCAAGGCGTTCCGCGAGAAGAGCGGCCCATGAGGGTCGCGGCGACGTGCGTGGCGCTCGCGGCCGCGACCCTGCTCGCCGCCCAGGCGGAGGCCGACGATGCCGCCTCCCAGGCACCGCCCCCGGTCCCGGCGGCCGGGACCGAGGCTGCACCAGATGAGCCGACGCCCCCTGCGCTCCCCTGGCGCCAGGATCCCGGGGTGCGGCGGCGCCCGGGGTCCTACCTCGGGG
>JALNZK010000204.1 GCA_023229365.1 Pseudomonadota bacterium
CCAAGGACGGGAAGCAGCCGTGCGAGGTCATCTCGGGGGCGAAACAGCTGATCTCCTGCGACAACATCGTCCCGCCCCCGGACGCGGGGAGGGTGTCCTACCGCTTTCGGGTCGGCGGGCAGCTCTTCGAGTCGTCGACGTGCTCCTTCGAGACCGTGATTCCCGGCGCGATCAATTCAATCCAGAAGGTCGGGTTGGAGTACCTGTTCGCCGAGCCTGGAAAGGATCTGCGGGTCGTCGATCACTGGGAGGCGTTCGTGCGCCCGATCGCGTCCGGCGAGCACGTGAAGATTCACAGGTTCGGGCGCCCGGACACGAAGCCCCTGGAGGGGCTCACGGTCCCCAGGGAGGTGATACCGTACGTGGAGGCCGCGGTGAAGCTCGACGGGCCGCCCGAGAACTACGCGGTGCTCTTCTTCGTCGAGGCGCAGGATACCGGGGTGCCAGTCCTCCAGGTCGTGGGACGTCCGAGCACGGATCAGCGGATCGAGGCGATCGCGGCGCCGCTCGTCCGCTACCGCCGGTTCGGGACCGGGGTCGGCGGCTACGGCGCGTGGCCGGAGGAACCCATCAAGATAGGCGGCCCCGACGACGACCGCATGATCTTCGAGGTCTACGCAGGGATCTTCGAGAAGAAGAAGATCCCCGCGATCGTGGATCAGCTTCTCAGCTTCGAGGGCCGCGACAAGAGCGGCGAGGCGATCGTCAAGATCAAGCCCAGGACGGCGTCCGAGATCCAGTCGCTCGCCTGGCACCGCTGGCTCGCCGAGCCGATCCGCGTCGTGCGGGCGTCGACGCTCCCCGCCGAAGGGGAGAAACCTTCGCCGTCAGAGAGCCCGGACCTGTAGAGGCCCGCACGACCTTTTTTCACGACCAGCGATTGTGTTGGAGGAACTAGAGCCCCAGCGGCGCTTCGGTCTTGCCGACCTGCCGAATCGCGAAGCTCGTGTTGATGTACTTCGCCTTCGCGCAGGTGGACATGACCAGCTTCAGGACGGAGAACGGGACCTCGTTGTCGGACTGGATGATGACGTCGCCCTTGAACTCTTCGCCGGCGTGTGCGGCGGCCCACGACTCGCGCTCGGCCTCGAGGTAGGTGTAGAGCGGGGTCAGCTTCCAGTCCGGATAGGCGGCCTCGGTCACGTCCGCGGCGTTCATGACGAACTGCCCCTCGAACCCGATCGTCGCCTTGGACACGGCGACCACGGGCGCGCGCTCGAGCTCCGACGTGTGGAACGCCGGCGGCAGCACGATGTCCTTGGTCGCGAAGAGGATCTCGCCCGAGGCGCTGAACGACATCAGCAGGAAGACGACGAGCACGGTCAGCGTGTCGACCATCGGCGTCAGGTTGAGATCCGAGTTCGGGCTCTTCTTGCCGTGGCCGGTGGCCAGCTTGACGTTCTTGAGCTTGATCGTCTTGCCAAGTGCCGAGCCCGGTTTCTTGATACTCATTCGATGCCTCCGACGTGCCTAGAGCAACTCGCCCTGCATCGTGTTCGGGTTCGCGACCGTGATGGCGCTCAGGCCGAGATCCAGGCAGATGTCCATCACTTGGATGATGAACTTGTACTGGACCTTGTCCTCTGCGGCGAGCATCACCTTGGGCGCCTCGGCGGGGACGCGCTCCTTGAGGCCGCGCAGCGCCGCGCGCACTTCCTTGTAGTACTTGTCCTCGGGCATCCGCGGGACCCGCTTCGGGGGCCTGTCGCCGGTGATGTTCATGACGGCCTCGTCGGCGGTGACGAGGATGTTGATGTTCTTTTCCTTCTCTTTCTGCTGAGGAGGAGCGCTGGTGTTCTGCGAGATGGCCTGATCCGTGGCGATACGGGCAAGCTGCGTCCAGACCGCCGTGATGAGAAGGAACGAGATGAGCACGGACATGAGGTCGATGAACGGAACCAGCTGAACCACGAAGTCAACAGACTTCTTTCCGCCCTTCGTCGGGGTAGGGTCACCGCCGCCAGACATGATAACCTCCTACGTTTCCTCACAACTGTTTCAGGTCGACTGGGATCGACCCCGAACAATCCCCTACCTGTCTCAGCCCGCGAGCTTCTCGCGGTTCTCGACGATCAGGTTCATGACCTGGACGGTGCTCTGGTTGATGTCGTCGAGCAGCGCCTGCGTCTTGCCCTGGAGGATGGCGAAGAAGATCAGCGCCGGGATGGCGGTGAGCAGCCCGAACGCCGTGCAGTTCATGGCTTCGGAGATGCCGCGCGCGAGCTCGGCCGCCTTGGCGCTCGCCTCGACGTTGGCGACGGCGCCGAACGACACGATCATGCCCGAGATCGTTCCGAGGAGGCCGAGGAGCATGGCGATGTTGCCGATCATGGAAAGGTAGGCCGTGCGCTTCTCGATCTTCGGCAGCTCGCGCAGCGCGGCGCCGTCCATCGCGGCCTGGACGTCCTCGGGCGTGCCCCGGACCTTCAGGAGGCCGGCGTGGATGATGCGCGCCAGCGGGAACCGCTGCGCCGCCGTGTACTTGACCACCTTGTCGAGCTGGCCTGCGAAGATGGCGCTGTGCATCGTCTTGATGAACAGGTCCTTGTTGAAGCTCGCCCTCATGTACAGGTAGAAGAAACGCTCGATTGCAATGGCGTAAAGAAAGAGGGACGCGATCAAAATCGGCCACATGAAGAATCCACCCTTTTCAAACGACTCGGCAATGAACCTCATGTCCTCCTCCGTCTTGTCAGTGTCCGTGTTGTCGGCCGGGGGCAGCGGGGGTCATCCCCTCTCGCCACCGAGCGCTTCTTAGGTCCAAGAGCCTAGGGGAACAACAAACCCGTGTCAATACCACTTCGTCCACGAAATCGACGAGAATACGTCCGTCGTTTCTTCCATGTTTTCTTTGGGAAAATCGGTTTCTTGCGCCTCTTGCAAAACCACCTGCTTCCTGATATCGCCGCGCTGAGTTTTGGACCGTCGCGCGCTGCACGCGAAATCGACGACGGGGAGCGCAGGCGACCGGGGACGGGCGCCGCAGGCAGTCACGCAGGGAGGTGGACGATGAAAATCGGAGTGCCGAAGGAAGTGTTCGCGGGCGAGCGGAGGGTCGCGCTGACCCCCGACACGGCCGAGCAGTTCAAGAAGCTCGGCTTCTCGCTCGCGATCGAGTCCGGGGCCGGCGCCGAGGCGAGCTTCTCCAACGAGAAGTACATCGCGGCAGGCGTCGAGGTGGTGCCGAACGCCAAGGCGGTGTGGTCGACGTGCGACATCGTCATGAAGGTGCGCCCGCCCGCGCCCGCCGAGATCGACCAGATGAGGGCCGGCCAGACGGTCATAAGCTTCCTGTACCCGGCGCAGAACAAGGAGCTCATGGACCGCCTCGCCGCCAAGAAGGTGACGGTCCTCGCGATGGACAGCGTGCCGCGGATCTCGCGCGCGCAGAAGTGCGACGCGCTCTCCTCGATGGGGAACGTCGCAGGGTATCGCGCCGTCGTCGAGGCCGCCCAGCACTTCGGCCGGTTTTTCACCGGTCAGGTCACCGCCGCGGGGAAGATCCCCCCGGCCAAGGTGCTCGTGATCGGCGCCGGCGTCGCGGGCCTCGCCGCGATCGGCGCGGCCAAGGGGATGGGCGCCATCGTCCGCGCCTTCGACACGCGCCCGGAGGTCCGCGAGCAGGTCCAGAGCATGGGCGCCGAGTTCCTCGAGGTCACCGTCAAGGAGGACGGCGCCGGCGTCGGCGGCTACGCCAAGGTGATGAGCAAGGAGTTCATCGACGCCGAGATGGCGCTCTTCCGCAAGCAGGCGGCCGAGGTGGACATCATCATCACGACGGCGCTCATCCCGGGCAAGCCCGCGCCGAAGCTGATCCTCGCCGACATGGTGGAGACGCTCCGCGCCGGCAGCGTCGTCGTCGATCTCGCGGCCGAGCAGGGCGGCAACTGCGAGGGGACCGTGCCGGGCAAGGTCGTCGTGAAGAACGGGGTCACCCTCATCGGGTACACGGATCTCCCGAGCCGGCTCGCCACGCAGTCGAGCAACCTGTACTCGACGAACCTGCGCCACCTGCTCACCGACCTCACGCCGACGAAGGACGGCGTGATCAACGTGAACATGGAGGACGAGGTGATCCGCGGCGCGACGGTCATCAAGGACGGCGAGATCACCTGGCCGCCGCCCGCGCCGAAGCTGTCGCTCGCGAAGCCCGCGCAACCCGCCGCGGCGCCGGCTCCTGCGGCGAAGGCCGGCGGTCACGGACACGGCGCCCCGTCGAAGCAGAGCTCGCCCGGCAAGCTGGCGGTCACGCTGGTCGTCGCGGCCGCGGTGCTCGGGGGCGTCGGCTACGCGTCGCCGCCCGAGTTCCTCATGCACTTCACCGTGTTCGTCCTCGCGATCTTCGTCGGCTACATGACGATCTGGAACGTGACGCCCGCGCTGCACACGCCGCTCATGAGCGTCACGAACGCCATCTCCTCGATCATCATCATCGGCGCGCTGCTCCAGGTCTCCTCTGAGAACCGGCTCGTCTGGATCCTCGCGGCGATCGCCATCACGATAACCTTCGTCAACATCACGGGCGGCTTCGCGGTGACGCAACGCATGCTCAAGATGTTCCGGAAGTAGGAGGCACGCCATGCACGAGACGACATTCGACTTCGGCGGGATCGTGACATGCGCCTACATCGGCGCCATGGTCCTGTTCATCCTCGCGCTCGGCGGCCTGTCCACCCAGGAGAAGGCGCGCCGGGGCAACCTGTTCGGCATCATCGGCATGGCGGTCGCCGTCGTCGCGACGGTCGCCTTCGAGGTGACGGGCAACTACTGGGTTCTGGCGGTGGGGCTCGGCGTGGGCGGCACGATCGGCATCCTGCTCGCGCTGCGCGTGCAGATGACGCAGATGCCCGAGCTCGTCGCGATCCTGCACAGCCTCGTCGGCATGGCCGCGGTGCTCGTCGGCTTCGCGAACTACCTCGGCATGCCCACGGAGCCCGAGAAGCTCGCAGAGCACTACGAGGGCGCCGCGCTGGCGGTCCACGACATCGAGACCTACATCGGCATCCTTATCGGGGCGGTGACGTTCACGGGCTCCGTGATCGCGTTCGGCAAGCTGTCGGCGCGCATCAGCGGCAAGCCGGTGATCCTGCCCGGCCGCAACGTCCTCAACCTCGCGCTGCTCGCGATCGCGATCTGGGCGGGCATCGTGTTCGTCGGCCAGCACGGCGCCAAGGACGCGGCGGAAGCCGCCGGCGGCGCCGCCGCGGCGATCGGCGGGAACATGTTGCCCGTGATTGAGGGGATGCCCGCGGGCTTCTTCGCGCTGTGCATCATGACCGTGGTCGCGCTCATCTTCGGCGTCCACATGGTGATGGCGATCGGCGGCGCGGACATGCCGGTCGTGATCTCGATGCTCAACAGCTACTCGGGGTGGGCCGCCGCCGCCACTGGCTTCATGCTGAACAACGATCTCCTCATCGTGACGGGCGCGCTCGTCGGCTCGTCCGGAGCTATCCTGAGCTTCATCATGTGCCGCGCCATGAACCGGAAGTTCCTCGCGGTCATCGCGGGCGGGTTCGGCACCGACAGCAGCAAGCCCAAGAAGAGCGGCGAGGTAGCGCCCCAGGGCGAGGTCGTGTCGATCAAGCCCGAGGAGGTGGCCGAGCTGCTCAAGGAGGCCAAGGAGATCATGATCGTGCCCGGCTACGGCATGGCCGTGGCGCACGCGCAGCACACCGTCGCCGAGATCACGAAGGCGCTGCGCGAGCGGGGCAAGAACGTGCGGTTCGGCATCCATCCGGTCGCGGGCCGCATGCCCGGCCACATGAACGTGCTGCTCGCCGAGGCGAACGTCCCGTACGACATCGTGTTCGAGATGGACGAGGTCAACGACGACTTCCCGAATATCGACGTCACCCTCGTGATCGGCGCGAACGACATCGTGAACCCCTCGGCGCTCGAGGATCCGAACAGCCCGATCGCCGGCATGCCGGTGCTCGAGGTCTGGAAGGGCAAGATCTGCATCGTGATGAAGCGCTCGATGGCGACGGGCTACGCCGGCGTCGACAACCCGCTCTTCTACAAGGAGAACACGCGGATGTTCTTCGGCGACGCCAAGAAGAGCCTCGAAGAGGCGTACCGCGTCCTGACCGCGTAACGCGACACTCGCCTTTTTTACCACGCCTTGGGCTGAAAATCGGCGGAGTTGAGGAATACGGCATCGTCGCCGGTCTGGCC
>JALNZK010000205.1 GCA_023229365.1 Pseudomonadota bacterium
TTACGGAAAAACGTGCATCAAGACTCGTGACAAGATCGATCCGACGAGAAACGCGCATCGAAACCGCGCACGTTCATCCGGCCTGGAGAGATTTTTCCAACCAACCATCTAACCGTTCGGATATTTGTTGAATGGCTTTGAGCTTGCTGAATGGGGGACGGCCTCGACGCCCGCGCGTGGAGCCTCCAGGAGACGACGCCGTCGGACAGCACCATCGTGGATACTCACACGTGCAGCCTCTTCCGGGGCGACATCGACTGCCCCGTCGCGGGCGGAGGCCGGCTCGTCGCGAACATCCGTTTCGAGAACTGTCGACAAGATGATCTGTTGTCTTTCACAATGAATGGAGTAGTATTTCATTCTGACTGAGCCCGCCCGCCCTTGTCCGAGGTGTGCCCGCCGCAACCCCTCGAACTCGTTTGCGAGGCCGCGATGGCCCGAGAAATGCTAATTGCGTGCCCGTAAACGGCGGGCGATGCGCGCTGATCGAGAATGAGAGGGAGACAGTGGCGACGAGCAGGGTGAAGTTCCAGAAGGACATCGAGCAGCGGCTCCGGACCTGGGGAACCCGACACGGGGCGATCGAGACGAAGGTGGCGAAGGCCGAGGACGACGCGAAGGCGGCCCTGTTCGCCGAGCTCGGGAAGCTCAGGACCCTGGAGGCCGAAGGTCGGCGCTGCCTATCGGTCGTCGAGACCGCCGGCGCCGCCGCGTGGGCGAGGCTGCAGACCGACTTCGTCGAGAGATGGGAACGCGTCAACCGCGCCGCCGAGGCGGTCTGGGCCCGCGTGAAGTGACCTCACGGAAACCGCGCACACCGGCGTGCGGATAGGAACGAAACATGCGCCTCCTGCTCATCAACCCGTCGAACCCGATGGTCTCCATCGTCGACACCAAGTCGAGCATCTGGAACCGCTTCCGCGTCTGGAAGCCGCTCGGCCTCATGGTCATCGCCGGCCTGACGCCGCCCGACTGGGAGATCACGATCATCGACGAGAACCTCGGCGTCCCGGACTACACGAAGCTGCCCCGGCCGGACCTGGTCGGCATCACCGCGTTCACGTCGCAGGCGAACCGAGCGTACGCGATCGCCGCGAGCTTCCGGAGCGCCGGCGTCCCGGTCGTCCTCGGCGGCATCCACGCGACGATGCGGAAGGAAGAGGCCGCGCCGCACGCCGACGCCCTCGTGCTGGGCGAGGCGGAGAGCGTGTGGGCGAGCGTGCTCGAGGACGTGCGGAACGGCGGCCTGAAGCCGTCGTACGAGGGCGGGTTCGCGGACATGGCGCAGACTCCGCCCGCCCGCCACGATCTGCTCAGCGAGGGGTACGCCTTCGGCGCGATCCAGACGACGCGCGGGTGCCCGCTCCGGTGCGGCTTCTGTAGCGTGACGTCGTTCAACGGGGCGCGCTTCCGCCAGCGGCCGATCGAAGACGTCGTGCGCGAGCTCGAGAGCGTCCCCGAGAAGCGCGTGCTGATCGTCGACGACAACCTCGTCGGCACGAGCGCCGAGCACGTCCGGCGCGCCAAGGAGCTCTTCCGGGCGATCATCGCCGCGGATCTCGGGAAGCAGTGGGTCGCCCAGACGACGATCAACGTCGCCAACGACGAGGAGCTCCTGACCCTGGCCGCCAAGGCCGGCTGCGAAGGCCTGTTCATCGGCTTCGAGTCTCCGGAACCGCACGGGATGAAGGATCTCGCCAGGAAGAACAACCTGTGCCGGTGCCACGATCTCGGGGCGGCCGTGCGGACCATCCAGGAGCACGGCATCATCGTCGCCGGCTCCTTCATCATCGGGCTCGACGACGACCGGCCCGGGATCGGCCGGCTCATCGCGGACACGGCGGAGCGGTACGGGGTCGACTTCGTCAACGTGCTGTTCCTGACCCCCCTGCCCGGGACGATCTTGTGGGACGAGATGGAGTCGCAGGACCGGATCACCCTCGACAACTTCCCCGAGGACTGGAGCTACTACACGCTGACCTACCCGGTCGGGCGCTACCGCGGGCTGACCCCGGGCGAGGCGGTGCAGGAGATGCTCGACTGCGGTGAGCGGTTCTACTCAATCCCGCGGATGGCGCGCCGCGCCTGGCGGAACCTCCGGCGCGGGCAGAGCGTGCTGATAGGCGCGGTCGGCGGCCTCTCGTACAGGCGGGGCATCCGGCTCGACCGCGACAGGCTCGGGGAGTTCGTGTCGCGATCCCGGGGCGGCGGCGCCGTCGCGGAAGCCGGCCGGGCGCTGGCGGCCGAGGCCGTCCCCTCCCTCGGGTTCGAGCGCTGAGCGCGATGGGAACCCCTGACGGCGATCGGGTGTCGGGCGACGGATCCGGCGACCCGCGCGAGTCGGTGCGGGACGACAGCGAGGCCTACCGCATCCGGATGGCGATCGCCCCCGAGGGCATGCGCGCGGAGCTGGTCTCCGCGTTCGCCGGGGATCGCGAGATGACGGACGCCGAGCGCGCCTTCGTCCGGGAGAGGATGGAGGGCCGGGGGAGCGTCTTCTACTCGGATCTCTTCTACGCCATCTCGCACCACTACTTCGCGCCCGACATCGCCGAGGCGCTGTGGAACAAGGTCCTGCTGCACAAGCACTTGATCTCCGAGCGGCTCGGCCGGAACGTCCGGATGACGGTCGCCACCCTGGACTACTTCTCGAACATCACGCGGGAGCTCAGGACCCCCACGCTGATCTCCGAGGACTACGCCTCCGAGATCTCGAACCTCTCGATGCGCGACGGCATGACCGGCCTGTTCAACCACTCGAGCTGCTACGAGCTCCTCGAGCTGGAGTTCAGGAGCCACCGGCGGCACGGGCGCGGGTTGGCCCTCATCATGTCGGACATCGACGACTTCAAGGCGGTCAACGATCGGCACGGTCACCAGGAGGGGGACCGGGTGCTGATCGAGGTCGCCCGGAAGCTGAGCGAGGAGGTGCGGGAGTCGGACATCTGCTGCCGGTTCGGCGGCGAGGAGTTCATCGCGATCCTGCCGTTCACCAGCGACCCGGAGGAGGCGTGCGGGATCGCCGAGCGGATCCGGGCGAAGGCGAAGGAGATCGCCGTCGGCGAGCAGCGGATCACCATCAGCGCCGGGGTCGCCGTCTGCGGCGCCGGGACGCCGACCCCCGGATCGCTCATCGAGAGCACCGACAAGGCGCTCTACCGGGCGAAGCAGGAAGGCAAGGACAGGATCGTGCTGTGGGGCGCGCCGTAGTTGACGATCCCCGGGCCGCGGGCACGCGGCGCCGACAGGAGATGCCGACATGATGGCGAGACTGACGTTGAGCGACGGCTTCTCGATCACGGCCCACAACGTCGCGCTGTACAGCGGCGATCGCGACGTTTCCCTCGCGGGGCCCGCGGACGGCGAGAGCGGGGGAGGGGGCGCGGGCGGGGAGCCCGATCGGTGCGAGTTCTCGCTCCCGCGGAAGGTCTGGGAGAAGCTCCGCAGCTCGCCGTCGTGCGAGATCGAGCTTTCGAACGGCGCCGTGGTCACGGTGACGGATCTCGACGCGATCCGGAACAGCCGCAGCGCCCCCAACGTACGGGTGCGCGGCCGCGCCGGGAACCGGAGAACCCCGGGCTGGCCGGACGATCCCCCCAAGGCCTGAACCTTCGTCCCCGCCGAGAGGGTGCGGCTTTCAGCTGAACCCCGGACTTCGGCGGGCGTGCGGTGGACGTTGCGGCGGCGGGCCGACCCGCGTATTCTCCCGCGCCGTGACCGGGGAGCCTACGAAAAGGTCGCCGCGCGTCGAGTACATCGATCGCCTGCGCGGCCTCGCCGTGTTCGGCATGTTCGTCGTGCACACGCCCGGGCCGTGGATGCGGCCGGAATTCACGAGCGGCGGGTACGGCGCCGTCATCTCGCAGATCTCGGGGATGGTCGCGCCCGTGTTCCTGCTCCTCGCCGGGCTGTCGGCCGCGATGATCGCGTGCCGCGGGGCGGAGCGGGCGGACGGCGGGTCGTACCGCCTGCGGATCGCGCGGCGCGGCCTCGAGGTGCTGGTCGTCGGCTACGGGTTGAACCTCGCGTTCTTCGCCCTGCGCGGCTTCCACGGCGGGACGAACCTGATCTTCAGGGTCGACGTGCTGCCGTGCATCGGGGCCTCGCTCGCGATCGCGGCGCTGCTCGTGCTGCCGCGGCGGGGTTTGGCTTGGCCCGCGCTGGTCGCGGCGATCGTCTTCGTGCTCGGCGCGCAGGTGACGTGGCGACTGCACTACCCCGGGTGGCTGCCGAACGGGATCGCGGGCTACCTCCGCTTCATTCCGGGCGCGGCGCGGTTCCCGCTGTTCCCGTACGCGGGCTGGGTCGCGCTCGGCGTGCTCGTCGGGCAGCTCTGGTGGCGCGCGATCCGGGAGCCCGGATCCGAGATCCGCTTCTTCGTCGGGCTCGTCGTCGCCGGCGCCGCGCTGTTCGCGGCCGGGCTCCTGGTGAAGTGGGCCACGTACCGCTTCGGGCTGACGACGCTCTGGTCGGACGCCCCGCCGCCGCGGACGACGGTGCACCACTTCCTGTTCAAGGCCGGGATTGTCTTCGGGCTGATCGGGGCCGCGCGCGCGACCGCCGGGCTCCTCGACCGGCTGCCGGGCGAGGGGCTCGTGCTGTTCGGCCGCACGTCGCTGTTCGCGTACTGCGCGCACCTGATCATCGTGTACCACGTGGCCGGCCCGGTGCTGGCGCGGTCGCTCGGCCCTTTGGGCCACGCCGTCGGCGTGATCGCGCTCACCGCCGCGATGCACGGGTTGTGCACGGCGTGGTCGTCGTGGCGCGTGCGGCGGGCGCGTTGACGTCGCACATTTCTGTCGGGCGGGGAGCCTGCGGCTGTGGTAGGTTCTCCCGGACGGCGGAGGGTTTCGACGGGATGCTGAAGATCACGAACAGAGCGGCCTCGACGCGATGCGCCGTGGTGCTCGCCGCGGCGGCGCTCGCGGGGTGCGTCTACTCGTCGGACACGCCCGACCTGACCGGCAAGGACGTGCGGCTGACGCTGCTCCACACGTCGGACATCCACTCGCGGATCCTGCCGTACGACTACGTGCCGATGTACACCGAGCAGAAGCTCGGCCTGCAGGCGGGCCGCGGGCCATACGGCGGCATGGCCCGCGTCGCGGCCGTCGTGAAGCGGGAGCGCGCCAAGGCGGGCCGCTCGCTCTGGCTCGACTCGGGCGACCTGTTCCAGGGCGCGCCGATCTTCAACTACTTCCACGGGGAGCCGGAGGTCCGCGCCGCGAGCCTCGCGGGGGTCGACGCCATGGCGCTCGGGAACCACGAGTTCGACGTGGGCGCCGTGAACGTCGTCGAGCAGTTCACCAAGTGGGCCGGCTTCCCGCTGCTCGCGGCGAACTACGACTTCCAGGAGGGATCGCACGACTTCGTGGACGACTTCGCCGCGCTCGTGGATCCGATGACCGTGTTCAACCTGGACGGGCTCAAGGTCGGCGTGGTCGGCGTCGGCAACACGAGCTCGATGACGAGCATCCAGGAGGCCGGCAACTCGACCGGCGTGCGACCGTACAACGACGCGCAGATCATCCAGGACTACGTCAATCTCATCCGCGAGGATGTCGACGTCGTCATCCTCCTGAGTCACCTCGGGCTGACGCGCGACGAGACGCTCGCGCGCAACCTGTGCGGCGTCGACATCATCCTCGGCGGGCACCACCACGTCGGCCTGAAGCCGCCGAAGGTGATCCCGTTCGATCCGGATCCGGAGATCGCCGCCGGGCTGCTCGAGGGCGGCGACTACGAACCGCAGGATCTCGACGACGAGGCCGAGGTCGCCGCGGCGCTGTGCCCGGTCGCGGAGCGGCGCGACGTAATCCTCGCCCACCCGAACGCGTTCGCGAAGTTCGTGTTTCGGATCGACCTCGTCGTGCGCGACGGCCGGATCCGCTCCCACTCCTTCGAGATCTTCCAGATCGACAAGACCGTCGAGGAGGATCCCGAGGTCGCCGACCTGCTCGACGGGTACGAGCGGGAGCTCAGGCTCGCGTACGATCTCGATCGCGTCGTCGCCGTGGCGGAGGAGGACCTCTCGCGGTTCGGCGCGAACGGCGGGGACAGCATGCTCGGCAACCTCGTGTGCGAGGCGATGCAGCGCCGGAAGTACGTGGAGACCGACTTCTGCGTCACGAACTCGCTCGGCATCCGGACCGACATCTCGAGGGCGACGTG
>JALNZK010000206.1 GCA_023229365.1 Pseudomonadota bacterium
TTGGTTCGTCGACATCTCGAGCGCTGCGGGCATGACGTGGCGCCAGGCTCCGGGAAAGTCGATGCAGGGTCGCCTCGCCATCGGCTCGAAGTAGCCGACCCACCCGTATGTGACAAGTGATGGGTCCTGACCCCATTTTCGTCTTTCGTGTCCAAGACCCGGGATGGCGAGCTCCAGCTGGTCGATGGGCGTCGGCTCGTCGTCCCAGACGAGCGGTCGAAAGGGGTCAATCCATTACAATTAACAATTCCTTGAAAGTCATCGACCAAGCGCAACCATGCGAACGAGTGTGCATTAATTGTCAATTGTGTGGATTGACCCCTGCTTACTTAATTATCAATTGTAATGGATTGACCCCTGGCTTGACCTTGACCCCTGGCTTGACCCCTGGCTGACCCCTGGCTGGAAGCGCATAGGCATTGTCGCACTGTGCCCCCGAGACTCGTTATAAGATCTGTTCCGCGACGAAACCCTACGCCTCTGGAACTACATCACAGCCGAGAAAGCCTACAACATCGCCTCCGCCAGGTTGAAGAGCGGTAGGTACATTACCGCGAAGAATATCACGGGCTGAAGAACCACCCACGCGATCGCGCCGCTCATCGCGACAGCCCGGGATCGACGCCGTGCCCGCAGGACCCACGGCGGGAGCACTATGGCGAACGGCACGAGCCCGAGCGCGAGGTTGAGCCAGGGCAATAGCCACGCTCCCGTGACCTCCGGCAGGCAGCACGAGAAGTCGGCGAACATCCCGGCGAAGATCGGCGCGACGTAGAAGGCCGCAGCGATCGACCACACGAGCCCCAGGCCTGCGAAGGCAAGCCCGACGACGTCTGCGGCGACGAACGGGCGTGGCACGGACCGCCGCGCTACGCCTGGCGCTGGCGCTGGGCCTCGATCGCCAGGAGCACGAGCAGGACGAGCACGGCCGGCGCCATGTACATCCCGCCCTTGAGCGAGAAGCCCTCCCGCAGCGCGAACGAGACGCCGAGCGCGAGCCCGGTGTAGCCGACGGCGCACACGAGGAGGAACGTGAGGAAGCGCGTGACCTTGTTGAACGACGACGTCCATCCGGTCACGAGCTTGAGCACGTACCTGTTCGCGAGCGCGACGATCCCCGCGGTGAGGATCAGCACGATCTCGGTCGCGTGCGGCCGGACGAGGCCGTTCCAGAATGCCAGGGTTCCGAGTTGCTCGACGGTCATGTTCGTCTCCTACTCCGTTCCGGCGAGGGGGTTGCCCTCGCGGTACTCCTCGTACGCGCCGACGATCTCCTCGGCGAGGCGCTCGCCGACGACGCGGTACCCGCGCGCCGTGAGGTGCACGCCGTCCTTGCGGGCGAGGCCCTGGCGCTCCCACGCGCCGTGCGATCCCGGACCTCCCATGAGCTCCTGCAGATCGACAAAGCCGCACCCGATCTCCTCCGCGACGTCGCGCTGCGCCTCGATGATCCACGCGAGCTGCGTTGCTCCCGAGCGGGAATCGCGGCCGCGGCGATCCGGCGGGCCGAGGAGCAGGCACGACGCGTCGGGCGCCCCTTCGCGGAACCTCGCCATCACCCGACGCACGTCGGCGCGGTACGACTCCCTCGTGATGGTGCGCGAGTCGACCTCGTTGGATCCGTACATCGTGACGATCAGATCCGGGCTCCGGCGCTCGATCTGCTCGGCGAGCAGCGCCGCGTCCCAGCGCAGCGGGGTGTAGAAGAACGCGCCGTTGACGCCGAGGTTGTCGTAGACGATCCCCGGCCCGCGCCCCTCCACGGCCACGCCGAACAGGCGGACCGCGCCGTCGCCCCGCAGCCGCACCTCGAGCGCGTGCGATCCCGGCTCGGCTTCGGCGCGGAAGAAGCCGGACCGCGGCCCGTCCCCGTCGGTCGACACCGTCCCGACCTTGCGCCCGTCGACGCGCACGTCGAACGATCCCCCGCCGCGCCGCACCATGTAGTACACGTCGAACGACGCGGCCTCGTCGCCGTAGTCGCCGTCCGACGTGGCCACGCGGACGAACGCGCCGCGTCGCGAGCCCATGGTGCACACCCCGCCGAGCCCGTACCGCCCGTCCAGGGTCGCGGGATCGACGGCCACGAGCACGCGCTCGGCCCGCCAGTCGGCGGCACCCGACGTCGCGATCTCGACGTCCTTGGGCTTGTACGACTTCCACGGGCGGCCGAGGGCGACGAAGCCGCGCCCGCCGTCCCCGAACCTGTCCTGCAGCGCCCGCCGGATCGCCGCGGTCAGGAGATCCGCCGCGGTGTGGGAGTCGCCGTAGTGCACGGCGCGGACGAGGCCGTCTCCCTCCCGCTCGGCGCGAGCGAGCGCTATGAAGAACGGCGCTAGGGGCTCGATCTCGAGCGGGACGATCCTGGCGAGCCCGAGCCCGTCGCCGACCGCGCCCTCGTCCACCTCGACCCCGCCGTCCGCCCACGGGTCGTCCGGGATCGCGAACGCCTCGGCGCCCCGCGCGGGCCTCGAGGACTCGGCGAGGTGCGCGGCGCGGGGACACGAGATCGCCACGAGCCCGATCACGGCGACCGCGGCGAGCCGCAAGGGGACGCAGCCGCGGGCGCGAAACAGGGCCGTGAGCACGAGGAGTGTCATAATGTGGTCAATGTAGGACAAATACTTACCCTTGGCAAGTTCCCGTCCAGGGGCTTAATGGGGTGGTGCCGTCCCGTCTCGGAACAGCGGTCGCCCTCGCGGCCGCGCTCTTCGCCTCCCCGACCGACGCGGGGTTGCTCCCGGCCGCGCCCCTGCCCTCGCCCGACGAGGTCTACCCGTCCCCGCCCGACTGGCGCGGGGTGCGCGTGCTCCACGTCGGCGACTCCAACGTCTCGGCCGGTCTCGTCTCGGGGTTGCGGCGGGCGTTCACCGAGGCCGGCGCGCGGTACGAGGCGCGCGGTTGGGTGGGCTCGCGGAGCAAGTCGTGGGTCGTCTCCGGGCGCCTGACGGAGGCCATCCGGGAGCTCGCGCCGCAGGTCGTCGTCGTGACGCTCGAGACGAACACGCTGCGCAGCCCGCGCGTCGACGTGAACGCGGCGTGGGTGCGGCGGTTCGTCGAGCGCATCGGGCCGCGGCGCTGCTACTGGCTCGGGCCGCCGCCGCTCGTCGAGGACGCGTACGGCTACGTCCCGGTGCTCGCCGAGGCGTGCGCGCCGTGCCGGTACTTCGACACGAGCCGCCTCCCCTATCCGAAGCACGAGAGCGGGCGCTTCCACCTCACGCGGGAGCAGGGGCTCGACTGGGCCGCGCGGGTGTGGGATTGGATGAACGGCCCGGCGGACGAGGCCCATGCTCTTTAGCTCCACCGCGTACGCCGCGCTGTTGCTCGCCGCGTTCGGCGGGTTCTGGGCGCTCGCCGCGTTCCTCCCCGGGAAGCGGACGGCGCGCAGCGCGTTCCTGCTCGCGGTCAGCTACTTTTTCTACGGGACGTGGAACCCGCGCTACCTCGTCCTGATCTTCGCGTCGTCCTCGCACGACTACCTCGTCGGGCGGCTGCTCGGCGCGGCCGAGCGCCCGGCGCACAGGAGGCTCCTCCTGCTCGCGAGCGTCGGCGCGGATCTCGCGGTGCTCGGCGCGTTCAAGTACTTCGACTTCTTCGCGGACTCTTTCGCCGCCCTGCTCGCGGTCTTCGGGGTCGTGGCCGTGCCGCCGCACCTCGGGCTGCTCCTGCCGGTCGGGATCTCGTTCTACACGTTCCAGTCGCTGAGCTACACGATCGAGGTGTACCGCGGCCGGCTCGCCCCGACGCGCAACTACGTCGACTACCTCGCGTTCGTCTCGTTCTTCCCGCAGCTGCTCGCCGGGCCTATCACCCGCGCCGCGGCGTTCCTGCCGCAGCTCCTTCGGGCGCCGTCGCTCACCCCCGAGCGCGCGAGCCGGGCGGTCTTCCTCATCGGGCTCGGGCTCGTCAAGAAGATCGCGATCGCGGACCTGCTCGGCGCGCAGCTCGTGAACCCGGTGTTCTCGAACCCGGTCATGTACTCGGCGGCGGAGACGCTGGCCGCGGCCTACGGCTACAGCTTCCAGATCTACATGGACTTCTCGGCGTACTCCGACATCGCGATCGGCTCGGCCGCGCTCCTCGGCTTCGAGCTGCCGCGCAACTTCGCCGCGCCGTACGTCTCGGCGAGCCTCCGCGAGTTCTGGCAGAGGTGGCACATCTCGCTCTCCACCTGGCTGCGCGACTTCCTCTACATCCCCCTCGGCGGCTCGCGCCACGGCGCGCTGCGAACCTACCTCGCGCTGATCGCGACGATGTTCTTGGGCGGCCTCTGGCACGGTGCGGCCGCGAAGTTCGTGGTCTGGGGTCTCATCCACGGCGCGGCGCTCGTGATCACGCGGCTCGTCCAGAGATCCGGCCTCCCGGGCCGCCTCCCGGGCCGCCTGCGCCGGGCCGTCGGCGTCGTCCTCACGTTCCACGTCGTGACCGCGGCCTGGGTGTTCTTCGGCGCGCCCTCGTTCGACGGCGCCCTCGAGATCTTCCGGTCGCTCGGATCCGGGGACTTGAGCGCGGCGAACCTCGGGCTGCCGGCGCTCGCGGCGCTCGCCATCGCGGTCGCGGCGCACCCGGTCCGGGACGCCTGGTTCGACCGCGTCGTCGCGCTGTTCCACAGGATCCCCGCCCCGGCGCAAGCGCTCCTCTTCGTCTGCGCGGTGCTCGCGGCCCGGCAGATCGCGTCGACGGACGTGGCCCCGTTCATCTATTTCCAGTTCTGACGTAACGATGACAGGCATGCCATGCGCAGCACGTTCGCCCTTTTCGGGTGCGTTTCGACCGCGGCGAGGAGTATAATCGGCGCTCCCCAAGGAGAGGAGGCCGAAGATGAAGAAGAGCGTTCTGTGGGTCGTGATCGTCGTTGCCGGTGGCCTCGGCTACTCGGCGTACGACTACTTCACCGGATCCGAGAAGGGCGGCGCCTGCGAGTGGAACCAGGACTGCAAGGGCAACCTGTACGGCAAGTTCGGCTCCCAGTGCCTGGACGCCGGCGACGGGACGGGCGGCTTCTGCACCGGTACCTGCGCCGCGGCGACCGAATGCCCGGCCGGATGGTCGTGTGAGGATGTCGATTATTATGAAAACGACGTGAAGAAGGGGACGAACCGGGTGTGCGTGCGGCCGGCTCCGAACGCCGCGCAACCCGTGGCCGCTCCGGCTCTGCCGGGGGCACCGGCCGCGCCCGTCCCGGCCCCGATCCAGCCCGCGCAGTGATCCGGCCATCGCCGCACTGAGCTCGCCAACATCCCGGAAACAATGAAAAAAAAGATAATCCAAGAAGACATCAAGCAATTCATCGAACAGAGCGGCGGCAAACCGGTACGACCGCGCAAGCTCGCCCGGCTCATGGGCATCTCGGAAGATCAGTACGGCGACTTCCGCACCGCGTACAAGGATCTGCGCGAGGCGGGGCGCGTCGTCCTCGGCTCCCCCGCGGCGCTCGCGCCACTCGCGGCGCCGGTCGAGATGCACGGCCGGTTCCGCGCCCACCCGCGCGGCTTCGGCTTCGTGACCCCGGACGATCCGACGTTCGCGGCCGACCTGTTCGTGCCGGAGGGCGCGACGAAGGGCGCGCTCACCGGGGACAAGGTGGTCGCGCGGGTCACCCGGCGGAGCAAGCGGGCGGGGCGCACCGCCTACACGGGCGAGGTGGTCAGCGTCCTGGAGCGCGCCTCGACCCGGGAGGTCGGCACCCTGTCACTGGTCGACGGCGTCTGGCTCGTCGTGCCGGACGGCCGCCGCTTCACCGCGCCCATCGCCGTGGGCGACGTCCCGGTCGAGCACCGGCGGGAGGGGCTCAAGGTGGTGGTCGACATCGTCCGCTTCCCGGACGGCGCCGGCCCAGCGTGGGGCGTCATCGCCGACGTCCTCGGCCCGTCCGGCGCGCCCGAGGCGGAGATCCTCTCGATCGCCCGCGCCCACGGGTTCGACACCGTCTTCCCAGAGGCGGTGCTCGACGAGGCCCGCGCCGCGGCCCGGGACTTCGCGCCGGAGGCGGCGGCGGACAGGGAGGATCTCACCGGGCTCGCGATCGCGACGATCGATCCCACCGACGCCCGGGACTACGACGACGCCATCAGCGTCGAGCGGCGGCAGGGCGGCGCGATCCGGCTCGGCGTGCACATCGCCGACGTCTCCCACTTCGTCGTTCCCGAGATCGGAAGAGCACAC
>JALNZK010000207.1 GCA_023229365.1 Pseudomonadota bacterium
GCGACGGCGGCAGCAGGTACCGCTGCGTCGGCGTCCACTCCCGATAACTCTTCGTCATGCCGAGATCTTCGCACTCGGCTTCAGGCTTGTCGATCTTGCGGAGCGTCTATGCGCAACAGGCTCCTAGCCCCGCCCCTTGTACTTGCGCAGGATGCGCCGGAAGTTCGAGCGGTCCATTCCGGCCTGGCGCGCCGCCTCGCTCACGTTCCCCCCCGCCCGCTGCAGCGTCCCGAAGGCGTAGCCCGCCTCGAACTGCTCGATCGCCTTGCGCTTGGCCCCGGCGAACGGGAGGTCGAGCGGCACCCTCTGCGAGAGCGGCTGCGCCGCGGAGTCGCTGACCGAGTCCGGCAGGTCGCCCGGGAGGATCACGTCGCCGCGGGACAGCACGACGGCGCGCTCGATCGCGTTCTCGAGCTCGCGCACGTTCCCCTGCCACGAGTGGGTCCGGAGCGCGCGCATCGCCTCGGCCGAGATCCGCGCGATCTCCCGGCCGGCGCGCGCGGTGTACTTGCGCAGGAAGTGGTACGCGAGCAGCGGGATGTCGTCCGGGCGCTCGCGCAGCGGCGGCAGCGTGATCGTAATGACGCTGAGGCGGTAGAACAGATCCTCGCGGAACCGCTTGTCCCGCATCGCCTGCTGCAGGTTGACGTTCGTCGCCGCGATGACGCGCACGTCGACGTGGATCGAATCGGACGAGCCGACGCGCTTGATCTCGCCCTCCTGGAGCGTCCTGAGCAGCTTGACCTGGACCTGGGGCGGGAGGTCGCCGATCTCGTCGAGCATGATCGTGCCGCCGTCCGCCGTCTCGAACAGCCCGATGCGCGTCTCGATGGCGCCCGTGAACGCCCCGCGCACGTGGCCGAAGAGCTCCGCCTCGACGAGCGTCTCCGGGATCGCCGAGCAGTTGACCGGGACGAACGGCTTGCCCGCCCGCGGGCCGCGGCTGTGGATCGCGCGGGCCACGAGCTCCTTGCCGGTGCCCGACTCGCCCTGCAGGAGCACCGTCGCCGCGGAGTGCGCGACCGAATCGACCATCCCGTAGACCTCGCGCATCGAGGGCGACGAGCCGACGATGTCGCCGTACCGCTCCCGGACCTCGAGCTCCCGCTCGAGCCGGAGCGCCCGCGCGACGAGGCGGCCATGCTCGGCGGCCTTCGTGACCGAGTGGGCGAGCGCGTCGGGCGACTGGAACGGCTTGGAGAGGAAGTCGTGCGCGCCGGCCTTCACGGCCGCGACGGCCGCGTCGACGTCGCCGAACGCGGTCATGATGATCACCTCGGTGCCGCACCCCACCGCCTTGATCTTCTTGAGCACGTCGAGGCCGTTCAGGCCCGGCATGACGAGGTCGAGCAGCATGACGTCCGCCCGCCGCGCGAGCGCCGCGGCGATGCCATCCGTGCCGTTCGTCGCGGTCTCGACCTCGAAGCCGTGCGCCGCGAGAATCCGCTCGACGCTGCGCAGGGATGCCGCGTCGTCGTCGACGACGAGCACGCGGATCGGACCGGGATCGCCGTTCGCGTGGTCGGCGCGCGCGGCGCCAGCGCCGACGAGCCCGTTCGGGGTGTCGTATTCGGACAAGCTCCGTTCCCTCGATGCTTCCAGACCTACCGCAACCTGAGACGGTCAGCCCGGGAATTTCTTTAGCAGGGGCGCCGCTCGCCGCGCCCCTCAGTACAGCTTGAAGTGCAGCAGGCGGCACTCGAGCGCGCCGTTCCAGAGCGTGTCCCGCCGCTCGGGGTGCAGGCCGATCTTGCCGGCGAGGAACTTCGACCCCGTGAGGACGTGGGCGGTGAGGCCCGCGCAGCGCCGCTTGAGCACGTCGCCGAGCTCCGAGTACAGCGTGCCGAGCTGCCCGAGGTCGCCGAGCCGCTCGCCGTAGGGCGGGTTCGTCACGACGCGGCCCGGCGGATCGAGCCGCGCCAGATCGCGCAGCTCCGCGCGGCGGATCGCGACGACGTCGTCCGCTCCCGCGCCCCGCAGCGCGGCCGCGGTCGTGCGGATCGCCTCCTCGGAGACGTCGGAGCCGCGGATCGGCACGCCGTCGAGATCGCGGATCCGGGCCCGCGCGTCGGCCTTCACGCCGCTCCACAGCAGCCGGTCGAACGACGGGTGGCTCTCGAGGCCGAACCGCCTGCCGAGGAGGCCGGGCGCGACACCCTTCGCGATCAGCGCGGCCTCGACCAGGATGGTGCCGGAGCCGCACATCGGATCGACGAGCGGCTCGGCGCCCGTGTACCCGGCGAGCAGGAGCACGCCCGCGGCCAGCGTCTCCTTGAGCGGAGCCTCGGCGCCGAACGACGGCCGGTAGCCGCGCCGGTGCAGCCGCTCCCCGGACGTGTCCCAGCTCAGCGTGCACGTGTCGTCGACGATCCGCGCGTTGAGCAGCAGGTCCGGCGCCTTCGGGTCGACGTTCGGCCGGCGGCCGCACTTGTCGCGGAACCAGTCGACGACGCCGTCCTTCACGACGCGGGAGACGAACTGCGTGTGGCTGAGCCCGGAGCGGTTGCTCACCGCGTCCACGGCGAGCGTCTTGTCGAGATCGAGGTGCGCGTCCCACGCGATGGCGCGCACGCCGCCGTAGAGCGCGGCGCGGTCGGCCGCGTCGAACGTCGCGATCCGCACGAGCACGCGGTGGGCGGTCCGCAGCTCGAGGTTCGCGCGGTACGCGAGCCGGAGATCGCCCGTGAAGGCGGCGCCGCGGGCCCCGGGCTCGATCGACGCGGCGCCGAGCCTGACGAGCTCCTCCGCGAGCACGCCCTCGAGCCCGGCCGACGTCGTGGCGAACATCTCGAGGCCGCCCTCGGGGCGCTCCTCTCGTTTCCTCCGGCGAACGGCTGGGCGGGCTGCTCTCAAGGCTCGGCCTCAGCCCCGGCGCTTCGAGCGGAGCTGCCTCGCGGCGGAGACGATCGCGCGCGGGACGTCCCGGCTGCTCTCGAGCATGCGCACGTCGTTCGGCCGCAGGTGGTTGAGGAACTGCAGCGCGTCCTGCATCGGCGTGCGCGGGTTGTTCACGAGGTTCAGCTTGATCTGGTACAGCTTCGTCCATTCGCGCCTGTGGGCGATGTAGCGGACCGCCTCCTCCGGCAGGGAGCGCGCCTTGGAGAACCGGATGATCTCCGAGTCGCCGATGCCCGGCGACTTGAGCACGGCCATGACCACGAGCTTGTTCGAGTCGCGCACGAGCACCGCGCGCTGGTTCGAGTTGCCGAGCGTGGCGACGCGGATCTTCTGCGACACGCTGAGCCCCGACAGCGACGCCTCCATCCTCGTGACGTGCTGCCCCTCCTGGCCGGCGATCGCCGGGAGCTCGCCGCGCTCGATCGCGGCGAGGATGTCGTCCACCATGGCCCCGTCGAGGTTCTTCGCGACCTCGTCGCCGAGCACCGACAGGAACTCGAGGTCCTCGTCGACCGGGTGATCGTTTTCGTCGAGCGCCTCGAGCTCCTCCTCCTTCGGCGCGGGGGTCGCGCCGAGCACGGCGGCCTTGATCTCGGCGAAGGTCGGGATGCCGTCGAGCGTGAGGCCGTTGCGCACCGCGAGCTCGATGGCGCGATCCACGGACGACATGCGGGCGCCAGCGTTCAGGTAGAGCATCTCGATGATCTGCGGGCAGCGCAGCAGCCGCTCCTCGTTGGAGAACACGATCTCGAGGACGCGCTCCGACTTGATCTGGCCCGAGAGCCAGGCCACGGTCTCGTCCAGGGTGCCGCGGTTCAGCAGGATGCGTTCGACCGCCTTCTCGTGCTTGGAGAGGAGCCGCGCGAGGCCGTCGAGGACCCCCTCCTCGAGCGGCTGATCCAGCGTCGAGACGAGCACGGCGTCGGGGAGCTTGCGGAGCGTCTCGCGGGCCTTGCCGCTCAGCGCAGCGTCCTTCTCGTACGAGAGCGCGTAGAGCACCTTGACGAGCTCGGCCGGCGCGAACGGCGCGACGCCGGACGCGGCCATCATCTTGAGCTGCGCCGGGGCTGCCGGATCGACGACCTTGGCCGCCTGCGGCGTGAGGTTCGTGAGCTGAACCGGGTGATCCATGCGGGCCTCCGTCCTTAGGGTCGCGGACGGGGCATCTTAGCACGAACTCGCGAAACCCTGCTCAGGCTTGGCGCGCGGCGGACGGATCCACCGGTTCCGCCGTCGGCCCCGGATGCCGCCGCCGTTCGATCCCGTACGCACGTAACGCTTGACACATATTCTGGCAAGAACGATAGTCGACGCATCGGATCTCTGGGGGGACACGTGAGAATCTTCACGATCATCCGTTCGGGAGCGGCAGCCGTCACGAGCAGGGACGGCGCGCCCGAGCGTCGATCTCCTCGCGATCCGAGGGGGGGCGACGATCTCGTAGCCTCCCCGATCCTGTCCAGACCCGATCCTTCCACATGCGAGAACATCGTCCGCGCCGTGCGCTCGGACATGGCACCACGCGGGCCGCGAGGCCGCGCGGGGAGGGGGTAGAACCATGACACGGAACAAGCTCGTGGGGTTGTCGCTCGCCATCTGCGCGGCGCTCGCGGTCACGACGGTCGTCTCCTCGGCGGAGGCGCTGACGTGCAACGTGACCGACATCCGGGTTACGACTCGAACTCTGAATTCTGACGACGTTCACCCGGCTCCTCTTGTCGTAGACGGGGCTGAAGTTGCAGAGGGAAACATCATGTTCTACTTCGGCACCGCGACTACCTGGACGTATGGTTTTGCGTTGAACAATTCTGGAGTCGAGGATTTCAGGCAGGGTGCGATCGACGAGTTCACCCAGCACTACTCAACCTCTCTCCCGGTATTTCCGACCCATTTCCAGAGAATCAAGATCGGGAGTCTCTCGACGACGGAGTTGTGGGGCATGGCCGGTTTCAAAGTGGAGATAAAATGCAGCGGTCAGAGCGCGTGGTGGGGGATATATACGAACCGTGGGTTGAATAAGGTGCTGGGCGGCTTGCCTAATTTCGGTTCCGTCTACTCGACTTCTGTTGGTGTCGCCGGAACCGACAGCTACAACGGCGACCACGAGGTGTTCTGGCTGATGAATATTGGAGACCACGATGCTGACGGCATTCCGGACGACCTCGCAAACTGCAACTCCGGCGGAGATGTGAAATGTAGGGTTCAGGCCATTCTTTCGGATGCCAACCGCAACGACATTGCAAATGCCGTTTGGCCTCTCACCGAGAGTTGGTGGGACATGGGGAACAGCACTTTTGTCAATCCTCTTCAGGCACAGCAACCAGGCGAGTACCATGAAGAACCCGATCCACTCAATCCTGCTAACACCATTGATGTGTATACAACTGACAATATTTGGCGTTGGTTCTACACAAGCAACGGGCAAGATCCCATACTCCATAGCGCCATTGCCTCAGCCAGACTTAGATTGGATCAGTGCACGATGCCAATCACAGACTGCACCATGCAAACGAATTACGTTCATGCGACGGCATTGCAGGCGTGGGGAAAGCAGAGTTACACACCCTATCCATATTTCCGTTCACACATTTATGAAGGCGATTTCAATACCACGGATGCTGGTGGCTGGCTTACGGTCACGGGGGCCGCCGACGTAGATTTTGTGGCGACTTACAATAAACGTTACTACGGATTTAGCGGCACGCATTGGCACGTTGAAAACACGCAGGACTCCGAGCACATGACCCAGCAATTTAAAATATCCTGCGGCTACAAATCTACCGACATGATTCTGTCGACCCGAGGGTTCCCATATGAAAACATCGCGACGGATCCGCAATTTGATGATCCCGCGTTTGCAGGCGCGGAGACTTGGGAAGAAGCTATTGCCGTCGCACATCTCGTGTGGGGGTATAAGACTATGTGCTGCGGTTCTTGGGATTGCTGTGATGACGCGTCCGATTGCACGAGCAGCTTGTCTGGCAACCCCAAATGCACGGCCGCCAACATCGCCGACTGGTGGACGAAGCCAAGGTGTCTTCATGATGGGGTGGATAAATGGTGTTTTGACGAAATAGGTGACTACGATGATGATGGAGATGACAGGTGGGGTAATCCAATCATAGGCGTTAACCGTTTTTTTGCCTTCAACATGTTGTCCGTTCCATGACGGAGGAATGGAAAACCTCGTCAACACTATAGAGTCGAAGGGCTGGGAGATGATCACCGCGCAGCTTCCTAGTCCATG
>JALNZK010000208.1 GCA_023229365.1 Pseudomonadota bacterium
TCCTCCGCGACCACGCGCAGGCCGATCTCGGGGAACGTCGCGCGAAATCCGAAGACGAGCTCCGGGTGCGCCGCGGCGTACGGCGCGAGCCTCGCCTGCACGTCGGACTCCCCCATGCCGTGGAGGCGGAACGCGGCGACGTGGCGCGCGGGGGGCGCGGGGAGCGACGGGACGACGTGCGCCTCGAACATCGGCTTAAGCTCCCGCGGAGGCCCGGGGAGGAAGAACGCCTCCGCCCGTTTCGCACGGAGCGCGAAGCCCGGCGCCGTGCCGTTCGAGTTGTCGAGCACGCGGCAGCCCTCCGGCACGTCCGCCTGCTTGAGGTTCACGGGGTGCATCTCCCAGCCTCCCCGCACGAACGCGCCGCGCACGATCTTCTCGGCCTCGGCGCTGCGCACGAGCTTCACGCCGGCCGCCGCCGCCGCCGCCGCGGCCGTCAGATCGTCGTCCGTCGGGCCGAGCCCGCCGCTGACGAGCACGAGATCGCACTCGGAGAAGGCCGCGGTCAGAGCTTCGGTCAGGACCCGCAGGTCGTCGCCGATGGTGACGAACCGCCCGGTCCGGAAGCCGAGCTCGTACAGCCGCCTCGCCATGTACACGGCGTTCGTGTCCGCGAGCGCGCCGCGCAGCAGCTCGTCCCCGGTGTTGATGATCTCGATGCGCATGCCGCTTTCCAATACCGTTCCCGTTGCCCGCGGGATACTGAACAAATTACCAGTACCCGGTTTTACCGACCCCCGGAGGTCGGGTCAAGAAAATCGTCACCCGGCGCCGCGGCGACGCGGCCGCGGCGGCGCCACACACCAGGAGGGCGGAGCGAGCTCCGCCCCTACTCGCTTTCCACGATTCCGAACGGGAGGCGGGCCTGCGGCGTGCCCTCGGCGGCGAAGGCGAACGGCGCCGCGGCCCGGAGCGTGCCCCGCAGATCCGGCATGCTGAGCAGCATGTCCATGGGCGACGGGTCGCGCGTCCTGACGAGCATCTTGGCGAGGCGGAAGATGAGCCCCCGCTGCTGCTTCGGCACGTGGAAGACCTTCGTGTCCCTAGCGACGAAGCCGACCGCCCGGGCGCGCTCGAGCGCCTCGGCGTACCCGCCGATCTCGTCGACGAGCAGGTGCTGCTTGGCGTCCGCGCCGGACCAGATCCGCCCGCGGCCGCGCTTGTCCGCGATCTCCCGGGTGAACCCGCGGCCCCGTCCCTCGACCACGCGATCGAGGAACATGTTGTAGTACTCGCTGATCTGGCCGAGCAGCTTGCGGCGCTCCTCCGGCGTGTACGGCCGCGTCCACGACTCCATGTCGGCGTGCGCGCCGCGCTTGAACGTCGTCACGTCGATGCCGACCTTGCCGAGCAGCCCGGAAACGTCGGCCTTGCCGTAGAAGATGCCGATCGATCCGGTCATCGTCGTCGGCTCGGCGTAGATCACGTCCGCGGCGGACGCGATGTAGTACGCGCCGGACGCGGCCACGCCGCCGAGCGACGCGATCACCGGCTTCTTCTCGCGCAGCCGCATCACCTCGCGCCAGATGAGGTCCGACGCGAGCGCGGATCCGCCCGGGCTGTCGATCCGCAGCACGACGGCCTGGATGTCGGGGCTCGAGGCGAGCCTCCTGAGCTCCTCGGTCATCGTCTTGGCGCCGGTGAAGTGCAGGTCGAGGATCGGGACGTCGACGCTCTCGCCGTCGATGATGTCGCCCTCGATGTGCACGACCGCGACCGCCGGCGCGTCGAGGTACGCGCGGTGCCTGAACGGCGAGTCGCCGTACTTCTCGTCGAACGAGATCGGCCGGTCCGCCGTCTTCTCGAGCGTTTCCTCGAACGCGTCGGCCGGCACGAGCTTGTCGACGAGTCCGGCCGCGAGCGCCTCGGTCGCCGTGTACGGCCCGCCCTCGAACGCCTGGACCGCCGCCTCCCTGTCCGAGAAGGCGCGGTCCTTCTGCAGGTTCGTGACGATCCTGTCGTGCACCGAGTCGAGGTACCTGTTCATCGCCTGGGCCGACGGCTCGCTCGGCGCCACCTGCGTGACCTGCTCCGGCGCGTCCTTGTACTCGCCGATGCGGACGATGTCCGCGGCCACGCCGATCTTGTCGAGCAGCGCCTTGAAGTGGACCGAGTACGTCTTGATCCCCTGGAGACGCACGCCGCCGGCCGGGTTCAGCCAGACGTGATCCGCGGCCGCGCACGCCGTGTACACGGAGGAGGTCGCCTCGGTGAGGTAGCACGCCGTCTTGCGGCCCGCCGCCCTGAGACGGGTGAGCGCGCGCCGCACGCCCTGGGCCTGGTTCATGTGGAGCGAGTCGGCCTCGGGCTTGAGCACGACCCAGTCCGTGCCGCCGTCGTCCTCGATGCGCTGCATGAGCTCGATGAGCTCGGCGTACTCGTACGCGTCCGGCGCGCTGCGGAGCGCGAACACCACCGCGCGCTCCGGCGGGAGGTGGAACGGCATGGTCGGCGGCTCGTCGCCCGCGATCCGCGCGGACCAGGTGACCGCCTCGAGGCCGCCGTTGTCCGGGCCGAGGTTGAACGCCGTGCCGGCGGAGAGCCCGAGCGGGAACCGCCGCGAGTCGATCGCCAGCGACACGTCGAGGAAGTACCCGTTGTGCGCATCGTCGTCCCTGAGCCCCTCGGCGCCGAACCGCGTGCGCAGCGAGATGCCGTCGACCGGCATGACGGAGAGGAACGCGCCCGCGTCCGTCCGCCGCAGCTCGTCGGTCCGAAACGCGCCGTCCAGGATGTCCCAGGTCTTGACCTCGCCGTACGCGTAGGCGAGCTCGCCGCCGATCGCCCAGCGGTCGTCGCCGAGCGGCCGCACCGTGAGCCCGACGGTGAACTTGCGGGGAACCGCCTCGGTGCGCGCCGGGATCACGACGCCGCCCGAGACGCGCGTCGCCGCGAATCGCGCGTTCGGCGCGTTGGCGTCCGAGAGGACGAACGCGAGCGCGAGGTAGTTCACCGGCCGCACGGAGAGCGAGAGGTCGAAGGTGTCGATGTCGCCGAGGTCGTAGCGGAAGAACGTGCGGTAGGCGATGCCGATCCCCATGGCGCGGATCGGGTTCACCGAGAGGCCGATCGAGAAGCGCGCGCGCCAGTCGAGACCCTGCCACTCCATCACCTCGTCCGGGGTGGTGAGGAACTCGGTGGCGATGCCGATTCCGAACGGGCCGAGCGGCGCGGCGAGGTAGAGGCCGTGCCCCTGCCCGGCGAGGTGGAGCTGCCCCGAGTTGAGCCAGGCGCCCGCGTAGACGACGCTCCACGAGTCGAGGAAGCCCAGGTTCGCCGGGTTGACGGACAGCGCCGTCGCGTCCCCGACCTCGGTGATCGACGGGGTCGAGAGCACGATCCCCTCGGTCGCGCGCGGCACGTGGCTCTGCGCGCCGGCGGTCACCGGCAGAAGGACGACGACCGCGGCGAGCGCGGCCAGCTGTGCGGTTCGAATGCGGGACATCTTCGCCTCCCTGCGGCGTTTCCCCCTTGGAAAACGGATGACTTTAGCACGATCCCCAGAACTCCGCGAGTCGCCTCGAGAGGTCGGCCGCGGACGAGATCCGCACGGGGTTGGGCCACGCGGCCCCGAGCAGCGTCCGGTACGGCTCGCGCTTCAGGCGATCGTCGATGAGCAGGACGAAGCCGCGATCGGTCTCGGAGCGGATCACGCGGCCCGCGGCCTGGAGCACCTTGTTGGCGCCCGGGTAGACGTACGCGTGCTCGAAGCCCGACCCGGCCCGCTCGTCGAGGTGCGCGCGGATCGTCTCGCGCCGGGGATCCGGCGGCGGCAACCCGACGGTCACGGCGATGGCGCCCGAGATGAGGCAGTCCGGGAGATCGACGCTCTCGCCGAAGACCCCGCCGAGCACCGCGAACGCGGCCCGCGAGCGATCGGCCGCGGGCTCGATGAGCGCGAGGAACTCCGCGCGCGCCGCCTCGTTCATCCCCGGCGCCTGCCTGAGCAGCTCGACCTCGGGCGCGACGGCCGCGAGCCTCGCCGCCGCGGCGGCGAGGTACTCGTACGACGGGAAGAAGACGAGGTAGTTGCCGGGCTTGGCGCGCGCCGCGGCCGCGACGAGCTCGACCACGCGATCGAGCGTCGCCCCCCGCGCCGCGTAGCGCGTGTCGATCCGATCCGCGAGCAGCGGGAGCAGGTTCTCGGGCGGGAACGGCGAGCGGCCGACGAACGAGCCGGCGCGGCCGCCGGCGAGCATCCGCGAGAAGTAGTCGAAGGGCGCGAGCGTGCCGGAGAAGAACACCGCCGCCGAGACGCGATCGAGCGCCGCGCGGATCGGCCCGGCCGGATCGACGCAGGTGAGCTCGAGCGCGGCCGCGTCGCCCTCGCGCGCGACGAACGCGGCGAACCCGCCGTCGAGCCGCTCCGCCCGGTGCAGGAACCCGAGCGCGCGGAAGTAGAGGCCGAAGACGCCCGCGGCGGCGCGCACCGCCGGGCGCTCCGACAGGCCGATCTCGGCCGCGGCGACATAGCGCTCGGCCGCGCGGACGACGCCGGCCGGCGCGCCGGAGAGGACCGCCGCGCGCGCGCCCTCGCCGATCTCCCGCTTCGCGATCCTCCCGATCGCCGCCGCCAGCCCGCGCGCCGCCTTCGCGATCCCCGGATCCGCGTCCGCGACGCCCGCCGCCGCGCCGCGCGCCTCCCGCGCCGAGAGCCTCGCGGAGAACATCTCCCGCGCCCGATCCACGGCGTTGTGCGCCTCGTCGACGAGCGCCACCCGGCTCCCGAGGCGGAACCCCTGCATCACCTTGGGGCTCACGTGCGGATCGAGGGCGTAGTTCAGGTCGCCCGTGACGACGTCGGCGTACGGCACGAGCTCGAGGGCGAGCGCGAACGGGCACACGCGATGCCGCGCGGCGATCTCCTCGACGGCGCCGCGATCCGCGCATCGGATCTCGAGGAGCGCCGCCGCCGCCCCGGCGATGCGATCGAAGTGGCCGCGGGCGAGCGGGCACTCGCCCGCGTCGCACTCCGCCCCGGGGTGCGGGCAGATCGTGTCCCGCGCGGTGAGCGCGAGGCGGGTGCAGACGAGGCCGGCCCGTCCGAGCTCGTCGAGCGCCGCGTCGACCGCGCGCCGGCCGGTGCCGCGCGAGGTGAGGAAGAAGACCTGATCCGCGGCGCCGTCGCGCACGGCCTGGAGCGCGCCCCAGAGGATCGCCATCGTCTTCCCCGAGCCGGTCGGCGCGTGCGCGAGCAGCGTCTCGCCGCGGGCGATCGACGCCGCGGTGGCGTCGGCGAGCTCCCGCTGCCCCGGGCGGAACGACGCGTACGGGAAGCCGAGCCCGGCGAGCGACGCGTCGCGCTCCCGCCGCTGCGCGAGGACGGCGCCGAGCACGTCGAGGAGGCGGCCCGCGGCGCCCTCGAGGAACGCCCCGAGCTCGGCCGCGCCCCGCGTGCGCTCGAACGCGCGCTGCTCCCCCGACTCGCGGTGGACGTAGGTGACCCGGACCCGGATCGCGGGCGCGCCGAGCTCGGCGGCGAGCATCGCGGCGTACGCCTCGGCCTGCGCGAAGTGCAGCGGGTGCGCGCCCTCGTGCAGGAGGACGAGCGGCGTGGCGGTCGACTTGATCTCCTCGACCAGCGGTTGATCGCGGCTCAGATCGACGCCGTCGGCGCGGCCCGAGACGGCGAGCTCGACACCCTCCCGCGAGAACGCCGCGTCGACCCGCCGCTCCGCCCGGTACGTGCCGCCCCGGCTCGCCTGGATCGCGCGGTGCGCGAGCACGCCCTCGAGCGCCGAGGCGCGCGGTCCCCCGCCGCGGCGGAGATCCCCGCGCCGGCAGGTGAGCTCGACGAGCTCCCGGACGGAGATCGGGATGATGACCTCCCCCGGCCCCTCCCCGGAAACCTCTCCCCCGGCCCCTCCCCGAATCGGGGAGGGGAGGGAAGGAACACCGTGGAACCCCAGCGGGGAGAGGTCTCGTCCAGCGGGGGTGAGGCCAGCGGGGGTGGGGCCAGGGGGCATGCGCGGCTTCAGACGAGGACGCGCTCGATGCGCGCGCCGAGCTGGCGCAGCCGGTTGTCGATCGCCTCGTACCCACGATCGATTTGGCGGATGTTGTGGATCACGGAGCGCCCCTTGGCCTTGAGCGACGCGATGAGCAGCGCC
>JALNZK010000209.1 GCA_023229365.1 Pseudomonadota bacterium
CCCCGACCGCAGTACAAGTGACCGAGGCCAGGACAGAGGAGCGAGAGCAAGCCTGCGAGCCAGGGTTTTCGCGGTTGGTCTTGGTTGTCTGTCATCGCAACGTCGTCTCCTTCGCCGAGGGTCAGATGAGGCTGTAGCCGCACCGCGTGCAACTGTAGGTCGTGTTCGGGCTCAGGTGGCCGCACTTCGGGCAGTCCCACTTCTCGTACGGCTTCTCGGCCCCGGTCAGCTGCTTGCTCATCGTCTCGGTGACGTCCACTCCTCCGGACGCCCAATCGATGATGCACGCAATCGTTCGAATCGGCCCCATCGGGAGCCCCCACCAGCCAGCGAGGATGCTGATGAAGAGGTACGGCAACCCCTTCCTTCTCGGGCTCTCCCCGGCTCGCACGAGTATCGGCCGAGACTTCAGCGTGATCGTGAGAACCACGACCGAGAAACAGAAGTCGTACTGGCGGAACCGCCCACCCTTCTCTAACTCGGCTACCAGGTTGGGGTTCTCTTGTCGCATGGTTCGATACTACGCTCGTGCCCACCGCGCCTCACGCAGGCGGCGAGCCGCGCGGCGGCTATTTCCGTAGTGGGAGTTGAGTGGAGCGTTCTTCAGTAAGAAGGCGAACCTCAGGTAGCCCCCACAATTATCAGATCACCACGACCACGAAGACCGAACTTCCACCGCACTCTCCGTGGCGGACTTTCGCCGCTCGCGCTCTGCCCTCGACGAGTCGTGCTGCCATCGCCGGATATTTCGCGCGCATGAACGCGGCGGCTTTCTCGAAATCGTACCCGATCTGAATCCGGTATTTGCCTTCGCTCACGAGATTCAAGTCTCCGACGTATACGATAGACCCCGGAGGGATCTCGAACACGGCCGTGGTGCCGCCGGTGCACACGCTCAGAATACCTTCGCCGGGCGGCAAAATCCTGTTCACGCCATAGGTCTCACCGCTTTTCGATGGCTTGATCGGGGCGACGATGTAGCCGCCCTCGGGGGTGTTGTTGAGCACTCCGCCGTCGGACAGGTTCAGGCCCCAGCCTTCCGAGTTCATCACACCGGGGAACACCTGGACGCGGATCGCCGGACTCACGCCCATGACGATGACCGACTTCTCGCCATTCTCGACGAAGTTCGCGCCCGCGGGAAGGTTCGGCCACGCCCCGCAACCCGCTGCCAGGGACGCGAGAAGCAACAGCGCCATTTGCTTTGGTATATTCATGAGCCTCCTCTTGAGGATAGGCACAAACGCCTTTTCCTCCGGCACCCATCCCCGCCACTGTTGTCCGCCCCCGCTCGTGCCTGGTGAGCCTACGCTACCGCCGGACGATGAAGTCATCAAGCGCGCAGAGAGCGCGCAGAGACGCGCATGCGGAGAGGAGGGCCGCCTCAGCGGGGCTACGGTGCTACGCGACCGCCGGTCGGCGAGAGCCGCAAGAGGCGAGGGTTTCATGGGTGGGAGCTGAGAGGACTCGCGCACAAACGCCCGCGGCGCACACCGCGGCCTTGCGGCGCAGCGCGGGAGCGATGCCGGGGTCAGTCGTCGTAGTCGTCGGGAAGGTCGAGCTGCTCGGACGGGTCGAAGAGGTCGAGCTGCTCGGGCTCTTCGGGCGGGGCACGCACGGGCCGATGTCGCGGCGCCTCGGTCGGCAAGCCGAGGTGCGAGAGGATCTTTTCGATCACCTCGGGCTGCTCGATCATCGCGATGAGCTTGAGCCTGCCGTTGCACTTAGGGCAGCCGTTGATCGTGTTCTTTCTGACGACGGCTGTTTTCCGCCGCCTCCGGAGCCGCTGTCCGCGCCGGCGTCGGGCGGCGCGAGCGGCTCGTCGGGCCGCGCGCAGCGGACTCCGGCGCAGTGCATGGTGAGAGTGTAGATATCGCCGTTAAACAAGGATCGTGAAGAGATCCTCCCCTCGCCCAACCCAGTACAAGTTCCGCCGCCTTTAATGATCGGATGTATCCCTTCTCTCATCGGATCCGTACATCCATCCTCACACCAACTGTAGTCATCGGTCACTGTGGGTGCCGTGTCCGCTACCCACTCGGCGACGTTTCCGAGCATCGCGGGCACGCCAAACACGCTCTCCATGCTGCCCAGGTTCTTCGTCTGCGGCAGGCACCACGGCCACCCCTCCGAGTAGCACGGCTGGTCCTCGCATCGGGCGAGGTATCCGAGACCGCATCCGTAGTCGATGTCCGAGTACGGGAATCGCAAATACGTCGGCCCGCGCGCCGCGTACTCCCACTGCGCCTCGGTCGGCAGCGTCTTGCCCTGCGCCTCGCAGTACAGCTGCGCGCCGTACTGCGAGAAACCGCCCACGACCCAGTCACCCTCTGATGGAATCATGTGAGGCCACTCCACGTCGTCGCAGTTGATGGTGTCCGGGCACAGCGCGAACTGGCCAGTATCGTCCAACGCTACGGGGATCACGAAGAAGTTATGCCAAACCGATTTTCCATCCTCTGTCTCAACATAGAAAGGATGACGTATGTATCCTTCATTCAACGTGTTGAGCCAAGCGATAAGGTGATCGTAGTCCGCTTCATCCCTGTCGATGAAAAACGGGCTCAGTGTCACAACGTGGAGTGGATTCTCCTCATCAAGACACTCGGTGTCCTGCGGCACGCACCCCATGGGGAACGAGCCGCCGGGGATGCACACTTCCCCTTCCTGAGGCGCGTTCTCGCACGGCACAAGCGGTCCGCCGTCGAACAGCAACGTGTCCGTGTCACTGTCCGAATCCGTGTCGGTGTCCGCGTCGGTGTCGGTATCCGAATCCGTGTCGGCGTCCGAGTCCGAGTCCGCATCCGTGTCGGTACCACCGTCCATCCCCGCGTCCGAAGCACTGTCGTCTCCGCCGCACGACGAGCAGGCAAAGAACAAGGACGCGATGAAGAAAAGAAACGCTGCGTTCGCCTTCGTATCCATGCCGTTTCTCCTCACTCGTCAGCCGCCTCGGAGAAGAGGTATTCCTCCATCAGGCAGTGCCCACTCACGCACTCGGCGCCGCTCGCGCAACGCACATCGCAGAAGCCGCAGCTCTCCACGTCGCTCTGCAGGTCGCGACAGTCGATCCAGTACGGCGCGCCGCAGTTCGTCCGGTCGCCCCAGCACGGGTCGTATATCGAGAGCCACGGTACGCATTTGCCTTCGGAGCAGGTCTCGCCGAACCCGCAAATGTTGCCGCACTTTCCGCAGTGCAGCTGGCTGCCCGCCGTGTCCACGCACTGATTGCCACCCAGTGCTCCATAGCAGCACGTCTTGCCGCCCGTGCACGCAGTGCCGCACTTCTCGCCCCAGCGCGGAACACAGAGCCCGAACTCGCAACGCTTGTTCGCGGCACACACGTGGTCGCACCACCCGCAGTTCGCGGCATCGCTCTTCGCGTTCACGCAGGCCGGAAGGCCGTTCGGATCCTCGCAGCACGCGAGTCCGCCCGGACACTGAGTTCCCTCGCAGTCGAGCGACGTCACGATCGCGCACACGCCGTCCAGGCACGTCTCATTTGCGCCGCACCTGTGGCCGCACGCCCCGCAGTTGTCGGTGTCGACAGCCACGTCCGCGCACACTACGTCCTGCTCGCCGCGGCAGCACACCTCGTCGGCTCCACAGGAGAAACCGCCGCACGCATCGCGCGACAGGTCGAGTTGCAGGCAGTCCGGGGTGTTCGCGGGACAGTGGTAGACCATACCGTCGAGCGGGAGCCTCGTGCTTTGCAGGTACACCGTGAACGGCCCTTCCCGAGCGTCGAGGCTTGAAAGGTGCACGAGGATCCCCGCGTCGTTCTGCGTGACCTCGCCCACTTGCTCCCCGCGGACGTTCGCCACGGCCACGCGCACGGACGCGGCGCCGACACCCGAAGTCGGCCTGTAGACGAGCTCGTTCCCCATCGTCACTTGGCCTTGGTCAGGGACAAGCATCGTCGCGTTCGCCTCGCCGCTCAACTCCTTCACCATGACCGGCTCCCACGGCGGCACGATGAGCCGCTCGAGCTCATCGTAGAAGTCCGGGTGCTCGCTGCCCTCAGCGTAGAATCCTAAAGAAACCCTGTATACGAGCGACGGGTACTCATCGGTGGAGGGATCGGTGACTGATCGCAGCTGCACCGTGATCGGCGTGCCGCCTTTGAAAGTCGCGAGCTGTGCGTCGTTCAACGTCACCTCCAGACTTACGACCGAATCGCCCGCAGCGGGCTCGGTCCACGGGAACAGTAGGTTGCCCGGCGGGAACAGCGGCAGCGTCCCGAGATGCGCCATGGCCTCGAAGCCGCCGTCGGGCGCAGCCGGGATCTCGGCGCACAGCGTTTCCACTTCGACGACGAGCATGTTGCTGAAAATAATGTCGGGAAGCGTCGGCGTTTGGAATCGGATCTCGTCCGTGTCCCTTGGCGGCTCCGCCATCGGGCTGCCGTCCTGGTGCAGGGTCGCTACCCAGCTGGTGGATGCGTTGTTGACGCCGTTCACGACGACCGGCTCAGCGCCCTCGAAGTCATCCTCGAACGAGGCGCTCCAGCAGACGTCCGGCGTGTCACACATCCCGGCCATGCAGAACGCGCCGTTGCCATACCATGTCGAGCACGGAGCGACGAGCTGGATTTCAGGGCCGCTCGGATCGTAGCCGCACTCCTGGCATCGATCCCGGTCCTCGTTGCAGAAGAACCGCTGCACGTCCGCTACGATGCGATCCTCGCAGAACTCGTCCGACGTCATGGAGCCTGCATGTTCCGTGGATTCCGGCAGCGCGCCGGTCGCGCAGCCCAAGCCGCGGACCTTCGTCACTCGGATATCGTTGACAAGGGTGTCGTCATGCGCTGCCGCTGTCAGCTCGGCCTTGACTTGGTAATCGATTCCCGGTTTGAAATCGGCCCGCATCTCGTAGCTGGAGAGATCCCCGGGAGGCGACATCCCGTACAACGAGGCACTGTCGAAGACCCTACTTCGGGCATGTACCGTGCCCCAAGGAAAGACACCCAACGGCGACACGGATGTTTTCACGGTGTAGTTCGTGTCCCAAGCGGGCGAGTTCGTATTCTGGTAAAGCACGTCTCCGGTGACTGCCCAACGCCCGGCCGGGACGTACACTGTGTTGTCCATTTCGCCGTGGATCACGCCTCTGCGCCCGCCGTCGTGCACGAGCAGACCTACCACACCCGTGTCCGCCCGCGCGGCGAACGGCGCGCCTAATTCGTCCGAGCCGATCAACGGCGTTGCGGCCTGGGCGATCAGATATCGGGCCGCAGCCAGGAACCCTGCGTTCGCTACCGCGACCGTCATCCGCGACATCGGCGCGCGGCCGTCAGTCCCGACCGGGGTCGTGCTGTCGCAGCTCATGTGTTCGCCCCAGTCCGCAATCAGCGGTACGTCAGCGGGAATCGTCGGATCGAATTCGTTCAATGACCACGGCGGCAGCTCGATGTTGAACGCGTTGATCCCGCGGTACGTCTCGTCATCGTAATTGTCGATACCCGCCAACACGGCGCCGGCCGATGTCGGCGTGCGTGCGGTCCAGCTCGGGATCTGCCCCATCCCACTGCCCCGCCCGCCGGTCCCGTAATCGAAAAAGCTCGGCAGTACGGTACCGATTGCCGCGTGCGACTGCCAGTAGGTTTGTCCCGCGGTGGTTGAGAGGTCGGCGGCCCTGTTTCGGATTTCCTCGATATTGTCGGCGTCATGCCCGCCTGCGTCGCCGAAACCAACCGGTGCCGTTTTAGTCGTCCGCCCCATCTCGGCGACGAAGTTGTGCACATCCACGACCGCCACCACCGGCGCGTTGAGCACCAGGTGCCGGACGAGACGAGCTTCTGGAGCCTCGAACGGTTCTGTGCCCTGGTAGTCGTCCAGGCAGCAGGTACGCAACGCGTCGTAGGCGCAGTAGTTGTTTTCGTTGCAGATCAGATCCGCGCCCGTGTCGAACATGCCGGAGAAGGAGCCCGCCGCCTGGTTCGTCGCGCAATCGGCCCCGAGGCCCACGTCGCTGCACCCGAGGAGGAGGCTACCGTTGCAGTGGGAGAGCGCATCCACGCCAGACCACGCGGTCGTCGGCGTCACGGCCCCGCCCTCGGGCGTGAAC
>JALNZK010000210.1 GCA_023229365.1 Pseudomonadota bacterium
ATCCTCCAGGTGCTCTCCGCGCTCCACGCGGCCCACCAGAAGGGGATCATTCATCGCGACCTGAAACCCGACAACGTGTTCGTCGCTGTCGATTCGCGCATGCGCGAGGAGATCAAGCTGCTGGACTTCGGCGTGGCCAAGGTGCTGCAAGAGGGAAACCTGTTCCCGATGAACACGCAGCCCGGAACGGTTCTCGGCACGCCGTTCTACATGTCGCCGGAACAGGCGCGCGGGGGTAAGGACATCGACGCGCGGTCGGACATCTGGTCGATGGGCGTCGTGATGTACGAAATGCTCGCGGGCCGTCTTCCGTACAAGGGCGACACCTGCAACGAGGTCATCGCCAACGTCCTCATGAACGATCCTGTCCCGCTCGTGAAAGTGGCGCCGTGGCTGAACATCGATCTCTGCGCGATCGTGGCCAAGGCGATGGCCAAGGACAGGGGCCAGCGCTTCCAGACCGTCGCCGAGATGGTGAAATCCCTCACGCCGCTGTTCGGCGGCTTCGACAGGGAGCTGAGGTCGGTCGTCGCGAAGGCGATTCTCGACACGGTGGCGTCGCCCCCTTTGAAGGGGGAGATCACGGGCCCTATCGAAGCGGGCGCCGAGACCGGGAAGAGATCGGAAAACCCGACGCACCACATGGCGAAAAAAAGGGCGACCGGCTTCCCGCGAAGGGCTGTCGCCCTGATCGGTGTCGTTGCGCTGGCGCTCCTCGCCGTTGTCGCGATCGTCGTGTTCGTGGCGGTTTCCCGAAGCGGCGGCAACGACCGCCCGCGGGCCGCTGCGGCGACACCGGTGGCGCTGGACTTGGGGGCGCCCGCGCAAACGGCGGCGATCGTCGAGCCGCCGAGCGAGAACGTCACCATCAGGATCGGTGGGCTGCCGCCCGACGCGATGGTGCTCGCCGCCGGCAAACCCGTCACGACACCCTTCCTGCTGCTCCGCTCCGACGAAGCCGTGGCCATCCAAGTCACCGCCGCCGGCTACCTGCCGTATGCGACGAGCTTGAGGCCGAGCCAGGACCTGACCCTCACGGCGGAGATGCGCAAGACCCCTGCCGGGAAGAGCCGGGCCCATCGGCCTCCCACCGAGAAATGGAGATCGAATCCTTTCGAGTAGACCGGACGACCTGTGTCCTGACGAAACCATAGAGGCACAATGAAGAAATGGATCCCAATTCCTCTGCTTCTGTTGCTCGCGGCCACTCGCGCGTATGCGTTGGACGTGCCCGATGCGTGCCCACCGCGACCGACGGACGAGGACTCCGCCAAGGCCCTCGCCGGGACCTGGTTCTCCAAAGGGGAGAAGTCGATCGAGGAGAAGGACTACACGACGGCTCTCGGAGAGTTCGCTTGCTCGCTGCGCATGCGCGAGCACGAGGCGACCTTGTTCAACGCGGCGAAGGCCGCGCAACTGGCCGGGCGACACGACGACGCGATCGCGCTGGGCGAGCAGATCATCGCGCAAGCCCGGGACGACGAGACGAGAGCCGAGGCGAACAAGCTCATCGCGCGAGCGGAGGCCGCCAAGCTCGAGGCGGATTCCCCGCCCCCGCAGGCCGAAGCAGCGGAGCCGATTTCAGGACCCGCCGTGGCGCCCGGTGCGAACACGGACGACACCGGCCCCGACCGGCTCGAGGTCGTCGGGATCGTTTCGGCGTCGGTCGGCGCCGCCGGCTTGATCATGGGAACCGTCTTGCAGGCCCTCGCGGGCTCGGCGGCAAGGACCACCGAGGAGACCGAGCGCTATCACGAGTACGAAGACGCGAGGTCGCGCTTGGATGGGCTCCAAGCGGGCGCAGTCATCTCCTTCGCCGCGGGCGGCGCCCTCCTGTGCACGGGGCTCGTCATGGCGTTGGTGGGGAGCAGGGACAAGGACGAGAAGGATCCGGTCGCGGTGTCGCTGACGCCGGTGCCCGGGGCGCTCGTTTTGGGAGGAACGTTCTGATGCGGCCGACTCGTTTCATCGCTGCGGTTGCGGCCGTGTGCGCCTGCGCGCTCGCAAGCTGCCAGGCTTCGCCGATGCGCGAAGGACAGTTCGCGTGCGACGACGACGAGGATTGCCCGCCGGGTTGGGAGTGCGACGCCGACGGGACCTGCTATTCCGACTCCGATTCAGCCTCCGACACCGACTCCGACTCCGACACGGACTCCGACTCCGACGCAGACTCCGACTCCGACGCAGACACGGACACGGACGTCCAGTGCACGACGACCTACGGAGGCGGACCGCACCCTGACGAGCTGAGCGGGACGTGCTCGATGGACCCGGGCAGCTGCGAGGGCGGCCTCAGCGACGACGACCAGCATGGAACGTGCACGGAGGGCGAGGTGTGCTGCATCGACACCGACCAGTGCGTTGACGCCCTGGACTTCGACTGCGCCGCCACGGAAGACGAGTGTCCCGGGCCAACCCCGCAGGAGGGCTTCCCGGCGATCGGCTGCCCGGACGCGACGCCGTACTGCTGCACCTAGATGGGCGCCATGATGGAGGCTCCGGCACGGCCCCCGTCTACTTCAACCCGTAGAGCAGGCACCCGACGATGACGTCGAGCGCGGCGCGGTTCTCGCCGCCCTCCGGGATGATGAGGTGCGCGTGGTCCTTGGAGGGCGCGACGTGTAGCCGGTGCATGGGCCGCACCGTGCCGTAGTACTGGTCCTGGATCGAGCCGATGTCGCGGCCGCGCTTGACGAGATCGCGCTTGATGCGGCGCATCAGCCGGATGTCGTCGTCCGTGTCCACGAAGAGCCGCAGGTCGAAGAGCGCGCGCAGCGCAGGCAGCGCGAACGTCAGGATCCCCTCGACCACGACGATCCGGCACGGCGCGACGCGGCGCGTCTCGGCCTTGCGCGAGTGCGTCGCGAAGTCGTACTGCGGGCACTCGATCGCCCGGCCCGCCTTCAGCTCCTTGAGGTGCGCGACGAGCAGATCGTTCTCGAGCGCCTCCGGCTCGTCGAAGTTCTGGCGCGACTTCTGCTCGAAGGAGAGTTCCGGGTAGTCGCGGTAGTACCAGTCGTGCTCGATGAGCGCGGCCTCGCCGCGGGGGAGCCGCTCGAGGATCGTGTGCGCGACCGTCGTCTTGCCGGAGCCCGTCCCGCCCGCGATACCTATCAGCATGGCGGGACCTTAGCGTGATCCGCGTGTCGTGGAAAGGCTCGCCGGCGGATGGGCCATAGAGCCACTGCCCGGCAGAACAGCGGAGGCCGACAAAGGGGCTCCCGAAGGCGGGAGCGCATCAGCGAGGGTGATTCGCGCATCAGCGACAGTGATTCGATCATCACTGGCGGTGATCCGATCATCATCAGGTAGTGATACGCGCATCACCGGCAGTGATCCGATCATCACCGGCGGTGATCCGATCATCACCGGCGGTGATCCGATCATCATCGGGTAGTGATACGCGCATCACCGGCGGTGATTCGCGCATCATTGGCGGTGATCCGATCATCATCGGGTAGTGATCCCCGCATCAGCGGCGGTGATTCGCTCATCAGCGGCGGTGATCCGATCATGGGATGCCCGGGCACGTAACGTTGCCCCGGGTCACAGCGGTCTTGCTCGAAGGAAACAGTGGCGCTCCTCTCGGCGGGGCCGGCGGCGGCCGCCGGCGACCGCCACAGTGGAGCGGCAGAGGCGCGTTCGGAAAGCCGCGTACAATGCCGGGATGGACGCCGCGACGCGGTTGGCATCGCGTTTGCTATAGCGTTCCATCGAAGGTCCGACGAAACCCCGGGCCGACCGATCAATCGAAACGAACGATCGGTTCACGCCGGCCGCGAGCGATCGCGGCGGCATCGGAGGTCCCTGTGGCCGAGACCAAGAAGACGTTCTATCCGTCCAAGGAGTTCGACGACAACCTCGATGGCCTGTCGGCGGTGCTCGCCGACGAGGGGTGGGAGATCCCCGGCGTCGCGGTGGCGCTCATCGCCGAGGACGCTGCGGCGCAGCGCGCCGAGCGCGCCGCGCACGACGCCAAGCGCCGGGAGTACCTCGCCCTGCACGAAGAGTTCGGCCTCGCGCAGCTCGCCCGGTACAAGCGGTTCATGGCCGTGCTCGAGGCGTTGCGCGGAGCGTTCCGCGACGACAAGGTCGTGCAGGCCAAGCTCAAGGAGTTCAGTCGCAGGGTCGGCAGGACCCGGAAGGCCGCCGATGGGCCGGCGACCAAGGAGGAGGCGGCGTAGGGACCACCGGCGGTCGCCCGCGCAGAGACCAGAAGACATGAACATAGGTTTTCGAAGGGGCGGCCCGCGGGTCGCCTCTTTTTAATATTGCTGACACTCACAGGGGTCACTCTCGGCCCGGGGATATCGGCGAGTGGAAGCAGCTGCCTCGCTGGAAAGCCCCTTGCGCTCGGCTCACGTTGTGGTGAAAATGTCGGCGTGAAAACACCGAACGTGACGTTCGTTCCGACACAGGACGGCAAGATCCGGCTGACCTCCGATCCGGGCCGCCTAGAGATCACCTTCCTCGGGGTGGGCGCGGCGTTCGCGAACACGCTCTTCCAGAGCAACATCTTCGCGGTCAAGGGCCGCACGCACGTCCTCGTCGACCTCGGCTCCAAGGCCTCGGTGGCGCTCCACGATGCGGGGCTGTCCGTGATCGACGTCGAGAACCTCGTCGCGACGCACTCCCACGCCGATCACGTGGGCGGCATCGAGGAGTGGTGCCTCAAGGCGCGCTACGCGGCGCCGTTCGTCAAGAAGTGCAAGCGCGGCGAGTACAAGCCGAACCTGCTGACCACCGAGGACTACGCGAACGTCCTCTGGGACGCGACGCTGCGCGGCGGGCTCCAGCACTCGGAGGAGACGCGCCCCGGCGAGCGCATGCAGCTCTCCGACTACGTGAACCTCGTGTACGCGCGCCCCCTGGACGGCTACGGCCGGCCGGTCTTCGAGATCCGCGTCGGCGAAGGCGCGGACGCGATCGATCTCAAGCTGATGCGCACGAACCACGTGCCGGACAACTCGGCCGGGTGGCGCACCGCGTTCTACTCGGTCGGCGTGCTCATCGACGACCGCGTCTTCATCTCGGGCGACACCATGTTCGATCTCGACCTCGTCAGGACGTTCGGCCAGAAGGCCGACGTGATCTTCCACGACTGCCAGGACTTCAAGGGCGGCGTCCACGCGTCGTACGAGGAGCTGCGCGCGCTGCCGCCGGAGCTCCGCGAGAAGACGATCCTGTACCACCTCACGGACGGCATCCGCGGGAAGTTCGATCCCGAAAGGGACGGCTTCGCCGGCTGGGCTTCGTGCTATCGAGAGGGGAAGTACGTCATCGGGTGAGGTCAGGTTCCTGAATCGACACCGCCGTCCACGCCGCCGTCCGTGACCGGCGGCTCGTCGCCGAGGTGGATCGACCAGGCGTTCACCGTCGCGGCGCCGATGGTGTACTCGGTGACGCGGAGCGCCCAGCGGCCGGTGAGCCACGTCGTCACCAGATCCTCGAGCAGCACAGCGCTCGGCACGTCCGTCTCGTACATCGACTTCACCTCGATCACCGAGCCGTCGGGGCCGACCAGATCGATCTGCACGTTCGCGTCCGCCGGCGTCACGTCCAGCTCGAGCCACGGCGTCTGCCCGCTGGCATCGACGATATCGTCGATCTGCATCTCGAACGCTCCGTACGTCTCGGTGTCCGCGGTCGCGCCGGAAACCAGGCCGGTGTCGGTCGCGGCCCACTCGCCCTCGGTCAACGGCGTCGTCGTGGCCGGATCGAGGAACGTGATGCACCACTCGGTGATCGGGAACGGCACGGCGGCCATCATCGGTCCGCTGAACGCGCTGTCCTCGAAGTGGATCGTCCACTCCCCGCCCATCTCCCCGGCAAACTGCGGCAGGTACCAGACGCCCGGGAAGTGGTAGTCCTCCGTGTCGATCGCATCGCCACGGTAGCCGTTGTAGACAGAAGCGACCGTGCCGTCGTGATCGACGGTCATGGTGATGTCCGAAAACGGCAGCTGCGGCAGGGTAACTGTTTAGCCGAGTCCAATGAACCGCTCGTTTGAGGCCGCCGCGCCGCCGAAAACAAAGATAATGGGATCGGATCGGAT
>JALNZK010000211.1 GCA_023229365.1 Pseudomonadota bacterium
TCCGGCCCGCCGGGCTCGGCTTTGACCGGACGGGTTTCGCACCCGCTGGACGACTCATCCGAATTTCAGGAAGTTATCGCCTCCTTCCATCCCAACGGACCGACAGTGCTCGGTCGCACCAAGACCCTCCACTTCTCCACTTGACACTTAGCCCTCATCCCACCGCGTAGCCCACGTCTTGAACGGCTCCGCGTCGAGCCGAACCCGGCGCAGCACGTGCGCCACCTGCCCCGGCGACATCGAGAGCGTCCGCCCGATCTCCTCGTGCGTGAGCGCCGTTCGCCGCTTCAAAGCCCTCACCGCGAACCGCCGCGCCGGGTTCGCCCGCAGCCCCATCGCCGTCGCCGCAGCGCGGCGAGCTTCGCCCCGGTCACCTCGGCAGGAACAGGACGCCGTGCGAGTCGTCGGTGAAGATCGGAGCGCGCCTCGCGCCGCGGTGCATGACGTGGTGCCAGGCGCCCGGGAAGTCGATTCTGGGTTTCCTCGGCATCGGGCGATGGTGATCGGGTTCGAGCTAAGTGTCAAGTGGAGGGTCTTGACCCCCTTTCTCCCGCAAAGAGCGACGGAGAGGGCTCGACCGCCCGCGGAGGCTAGCTCGCGAACGCGGCCGCCAGCTTGGCGAGCGCGGACGTCGCCATCGCGGGGAGCCCCATCACCTGCTGCTGCACCTGCGAGATCGTCGCCTGCACGTCGGCCTGCACCTGCGCGAGCGACTGGAGGTCCGCCTGCGCCTGCGCCTTCACCTCGGGCTTGCCGAACGGGTTGTTCAGCTTCACCGTCGCCTCGGCCGTGATCTTGGTCCCGAGCGCCGGCACCGCCACGACCGCCGAGCCGGCCTTCACCGTGAGCACCTGCGCGTTCTGCGGCATCGCCTTGAGCCCGTCGACGATCGCCTTGAGCCGCATCATCACGCCCTCGACCTCTGCGCGGACCGCGGCGTCGGCGTTGAACTCCGCGGCGATCTGGACCTGCCCGTTGTCGAGCGTGGCCTTGCACATGCCCATGAGCGCCTTCGCGTTCACGTTCAGGCGCTGCGGCATGCTCGTGATCTGCCCGATCAGGGCGTCGGTCTCGTTGATCGGGGCCATGAGCGCGTTGAGGTGCGCCTGCAGATCCGTCGAGATGAACTTGAGCTGATCCATGGCCGGCACGTCCGCCTGGGCGCCCGCCTGCGCGTCCGCCGACGACTTCGCCTCTCCCTTGCTCCCGCCGCACGCCGCGGCCGCCAGCGCGACTGCGAGCACCACGATCCCGCCTACGCGATATCCGAACATGTTCCCTCTCTGGGCCCGCCGCCTATGGCGGGCGTCGTTGTGCGGGCGTCGAACCCGCGTACCCTGAACATGGAAAACCGACGCGAACCATACTCCGACGGTCGCCAAAGGCAACCGCTTCGAAAACGCAACGCGCGGCTTCGGCGATGCTATGATGTCGCATGGCCAATACCTCGAAGACCTACGAGATGCTCTGGAGCTGCGAGTACTGCGGCGCGAAGAAGCTGCTCGGCAAGACGCACCGCCACTGCCCGGAGTGCGGCGCCGCGCAGGATCCGGCCCGCCGCTACTTCCCGTCCGAGGATGAGAAGGTCGCGGTCGAGGACCACGTCTTCGTCGGCGCGGACGTCCACTGCCCGGCGTGCAAGGCGCCTATGGGCAAGGCGGCGAAGCACTGCGCGGAGTGCGGCTCGCCGCTCGTGGGAGGGGGCGAGGTGGCGCGGGTCGCGGACTCGGGGGCGGCCGGGAAGGCCCATAAGGCTCCGGGAAAGCGCCGCTCGAAGAAGGGGCTCGTGATCGGGCTCGTGTTCGCCGGGCTCGGGCTCCTGTCGATCCTGTTCGTCGTCCTCGCCCTGTGGACCGAGGAGAAGCAGCTCAGCGCGATCGGCCACACCTGGCAGCGCGAGATCAAGATCGAGGCGTTCGGCCCCAAGGCCGAGTCCGAGTGGTGCGACGCCATGCCGAGCGACGCCTACTCGATCTCGCGGTCCCAGGAGGTGCGCTCGCACAAGGACGTCAAGACCGGGGAGTCCTGCTCGACGAAGCGCGTCGACAACGGTGACGGCACCTACTCCGAGCACCAGGAGTGCACGCCCACGTACCGGCAGGAGCCGGTGTACGACGACAAGTGCAGCTACACCGTGGACAGGTGGAGCTACGCCCGCTCCGAGACCGCGTCCGGGGCGAGCCTCGCCCAGCCCCCGGTGTGGCCGCAGGTGACGCTGCGGAAGGTCGGGACGAGCGCCGGCTCGGAGCGCGAGGGCGCGCGCGTCGAGACCTACACCGTGCACTTCGCGGACGGCGCCGAGGCCGGGAAGACGCTCACCTGCGGCCTCGCCGAGGCGAGCTGGCGCGCGATCCCGATAGGCTCGCAGTGGAAGGCGGACGCGTACGTCATGACCGGCGAGCTCGACTGCGCGACCCTCGAGCCGCTCGGCGCGAAGTGATCTCGTCACCGGGCCGGTTCCGTACTAGAGATCCCCTCATGAAGACGCGCATCCTCGGCAGGACGGGGCTCGAGGTGTCGGCCGTGGGCTTCGGCGGCATCCCGATCCAGGGCCTCCCCGCGGCGGACGCCGAGGCCGTGGTGCGGGAGGCGCTCGACCGCGGCATCACGTTCTTCGACTCCGCGCGCGGGTACACGGACAGCGAGGCGAAGCTGGGGCGCGCGCTCGCCGGCGCGGGCGATCGCGTCGTCGTCGCGACGAAGACGATGGCGAGGACCGACGCGGCGATGTCGGCGGACATCGACACGAGCCTGCGCAACCTCGGCCGCAAAACGATCGACCTGTACCAGATGCACAACGTGGCGACCGAGGACGCGCTCGCGCAGGTGCTCGGCCCCGGCGGCGCGTACGAGGCGATGGACCGGGCGCGGCGGGACGGCAAGATCCGGTTCATCGGGGTGACCGGGCACTCGCGGGAGATGCTCCTGCGCGCGATCGCGACCGATCTCTTCGACACCGTGCAGCACCCGTACAACCCGCTCGAGAAGGAGTGGCGCGCGGACGTCGTCCCCGCGGCGCGCGCGAAGGGGCTCGGGGTCATCGGCATGAAGCCCGCGGCGGGCGGCGCCCTCGGCGACGTGCCGGCGGCGCTGCGCTTCGCGCTCCACGACGGCGTGGACGTGGCGATCCCGGGTATGGACGCGATCGCGCAGGTCGCAGAGAACGCCGCGGTCGGCGCCGCGCTCGATCTGCCGTCGCCCGCGGATCTCGCCTCGTTCGCGGAGGACGCCCGGCGCTGGGGCGGCCGCTTCTGCCGCCGGTGCGGCTACTGCAAGCCGTGCCCGAACGGCCTCGACGTCCCGTTCCTGCTGCTCATCGAGGCGTACTACACGCGGTACGATCTGCGCGCCTGGGCGCTCGAGCGGCTCGCCGGGCTCGAGAAGAAGTACGCCGACTGCCGGGCCTGCGGCGAGTGCGCGGCGCGCTGCCCGTACGGGCTCGAGATCCCGGAGCTGCTCGCCGCCGCGGCCTCGAAGGTGGTGTGATCTGCTATAATCCGCTCCTGGGCTGAGCAAACACGAGGGGGTCCGCCATGGAAAAGACCACGCCGAAGTACGTCCCCGTCCGCGCCGTGTTCGAGACGACGCTCGCCTGCAACCTGCGGTGCCGCCACTGCGGCTCGCGCGCCGGTGAACCGCGGCCGGACGAGCTCACGACCGGAGAGTGCGCGCGGCTCTTCGGCGAGCTCGCGGCGCTCGGCAACCGCTGGCTCACGCTCTCGGGCGGCGAGCCCACGACGCGGCCGGACTGGCTCGAGCTCGTGGCCGCGGCGGCGTCCGCCGGCTTGCGCGCCGGCATGATCACGAACGCCCTCAGGTTCGACGACCGCGCGGCCGAGGCGGCCCGGGACGCCGGGCTGTGCGCCGTCGGCTTCAGCGTCGACGGCGTCGGCCCGGTGCACGATAGGATCCGCGGCCGGATCGGCCAGTACGCGCGCGTCGTCGAGGGGATGCGCTCCGCGCGCCGCGCCGGGCTGCCGTTCGCGCTCGTCACCCACCTGAACGCCACCAACCTGGGCGAGCTCGAGCGGATCCACGACGTCGCGCTCGCGGAGGGCGCGTACGCGTGGCAGGTGCAGCTCGGCACGGACATGGGCAACTTCTCGGATCACCCGGAGCTGCTCGTGGCGCCGCGGGATCTCCCGGGGATCGAGGCGCGGATCGGGAAGCTCGTCGCGCGCAGCCCGCTGCGGATCCACGCGTCCGACTCGCTCGGCTACTTCGGGCCGAACGAGCGGCTGCTCCGGCGCGCGGGCGGCGGCTCCTGCTTCGGCGGCTGCCAGGCCGGGATGCGCGTCGTCGGGATCGAGTCCAACGGCAACGTGAAGGGGTGCCTCTCGATCATGGCCGGCTACAACGCGCGCGGCGCCGACTTCGTGGAGGGGAACGTCCGCGAGAGCTCCCTCACCGAGATCTGGAACCGCGAGGGCGCCTTCGCCTACACGCGCGAGTTCGACGTCGCCGATCTCGGGGGCGCCTGCCGCGAGTGCGCGAAGGCCGAGAAGTGCCGCGGCGGCTGCACCGCGAAGAAGGTCGCCTCGGGCGGCGGCCTCGAGAACCCGATGTGCGTGCGACGCGCGATCGCCGAGCGTGACGAGGGCAAACGCCGGGCGGTCGGCCAGGCGGCGGCGGCGGCGGTGCTCGCGTCGTTCCTGGGACTCGGCGCCCAGGGGTGCCAGGACGACGACAAGCGGACGCCCGACGAGGACGGCGGCACCGACTCGGACACGGACGCGGACACCGACACCGACACCGACGCGGACACCGACACCGACACCGACACGGACATCGACACCGATTCCGACGTCGATTACGGCATCCCGGACACCGACACGAACACGGACGTCACCGACTACGGCCTGCCGGACGGCGGCATGAACGACTACGGTTTGCCGGAGGGCGAGATCGACTGAGCGGCGCGCGCGGGCCAGCTCGGGGCTCGACGCCCGCCATGTCCCCGCAAGTCGCTCAGAGTGTCTTCGCGATGTCGATTTCCGGCAACTTCTTCCCCGAACGTCCGATTCAACAGTGTGGTCAACGCCATCCGCATCCTCGAGCCCGGCGTCGTCTACTCGGTCGTACAGACGACCGTGGACCGCACCTTCTCGTTCGCGCCGAATCACGACCCTGCGCACCCGCTGCTCGCTCGCGGCTGTCCGCCCGAGGCGCTCGATCCCGGAAGCCCGCTCGTGCCGGTGCCCTCCGTCATCAACATCGTCGGCGCAGCCGCGGCACGCGCGCTCGCACTCTCGCCCGTCAACCTCCACGCCCTCGAGTTGTCGAGCACGCACCAGCACGAGCAGGCGTCCGCCATCGGCGGAGACGTCGGCGCTCTCCCCGAGTTCTGGCGCAACTTCCACTCGAAGGTCGCCCGCGACTTGAATCGGCTGCGCGGCCGCGAGGGGCATCTGTACGCCGGGCCGTCGCGGGTCACACCGTGCGGCGATGACGAGAGCGCGTTCCAGCAGCTGATCTACGCGCTGACGAACCCGGTAAAGGACGGGCTCGTCGATCGCGTGCGCCGCTCGCCTTTCTTCTCCACGTACCGCGCGCAAGCGTACGGCGAGGAGCTGCGATTCTTCGACATCGAGTGGGAGCGGTATTGGGAGGCGGGCGGACCGTTCAACCGGAGGCTGCATCCCAAGCAGTTCATGACCTGGCGCGCGCTCAAGATCGCGCCGCTGCCGCACCTCGCGGAGACTCCCGAGCACAAGCGGCGGACGCTCGTCCGCAAGGCGGTCGAGGCTGTGGAAGAGAAAACCGCCGAAGAGCTGAAGCGTGAGGGTCGCGCCTTCTGCCCGGTTTCGCGCCACTTCGAAATCGACCCGCGAGACCGTCCGCAGACTCCGCGCATCAGCGGCCGCAAGCCGCTCGTCCACGCGTCGACGAGGGCCGAGCGCGACGCCTACCGCGACAAGGTGCGCGACGTGATGAAGGCCTACGTGCCCGCGAGCATCGCGTTTCGTCAGGGCATCTTCGACGTCGAGTTCCCGCCCGGCACGTTCCGACCGCCGCTCACGCGGCCGATCCCGTTCGCGTACACGTCTTGA
>JALNZK010000212.1 GCA_023229365.1 Pseudomonadota bacterium
ACGGCTCTGCGACGGCGCGCAGGATCCGGATCGCCGCCTCCTCGCCGATCTCGGGCGGCGCTACGCCGACTCGCCCAACTCCGCCCTCGTGCTGTCGTTGCGCATCGCCGCCGGTGACGGCGTCGCGTCGCGCGCCGCGGAGCAGCTGCTGGCGAGCCCGGAGCCGTCGATCGCGCTCAACGGCGCCATCGCCCTCGCCGCCGCCCACGACGGCCGCGGTCTCGCGCACCTGCGCCGCGCCCTCGAACGCGGTGACGCGATCTCCCCGTGGGCGGCCCGCGCGCTCGGCAGGTTCGGCACCGACGCGGATGTCACCCTCCTGGAGGGCGCGCGCAGGCGCGGGGTCGATCCGAGGGCCGTCGGCGTCGGCCTCGGCGGGATCGCCATCCGCCGCGTCTTTCCCTACCACGCGCAGATGCTGGCCCGGAGAGACCCCTCCGGGCGGCGCTTCGAGACGGTCGGCGGGCTCTATGACGAGTGGCTCACGGTCATCGGCGCTGCGGTCGGCGGCGGCGCCCGCGACCTGACCGGGCTCGTCTCCCACGTCGACCGCGTGCGCACGCAGGCCTCGGGTGACGACGGCGAGGTCGTCCAGCGCGAGCTTCAGGCGCTCCTCGACTTCTGGGCCGAGGTCGAGGCGAGGATCCGCGCGACGCCGCCGACCATCGCTTGGCCCGCGAGGTTCGAAGAGGCCGCGCGCTGGCTGACGAACCGCTCCGTCAAGACGACGGCGCCTCCCGGCGAGCTCGCGCGGCGCGCCGCCGCGGCGATCGCCGTGCTCGCAAGCGCCCGCGGCACCCTGCGCTACGACCGGCTGTCGACGCCTTCACGGGCGGTCGTGACGCTCGCACCGGGAGGCGGTCGCACCGCGGACGGGAACTTCGCGACGAGCTGGCGCGGGGCGCCGGGCGCGGTTCTGGAGATCGAGATCGCGAGGGGCGAGGCCGTCGAGCGGATCTGGGTCGCGTCGCCGTGCGACGGCGTCCCGAAGGCGTCCGTCCGCGAGATCCGCGTTCGAGGCCGCGCCGCAGGGGTCCCGTGGACGATCTCCCGCCGCTTCGACCGCGCGAGCAGCTACTTCGAGGAGATCGACCTCGGCGGCAAGCGGACCGGCCGCCTCGCCGTCGAGATCGTCGAGGCCGTCGGAAAGGTCGCGTGCGTCGCAGAGCTCCGGGCGGAGTGACGGCGCTGAGCTCCGGCTGAGCTCCGGCTGAGCTCCGGCTTGCCGACCCGGCCGGTCCAGGATATCCTCCCCTCGAACACGAACGGTCGTAGCCAACGGGGGCTCTCATGCGCTTTGTGGCTGTCGGCATCTGCCTCGCGCTCGGCGTCGGTGCCGGACTCGGCGTCGGCACCGAGATCGCGGAGGTGTTCGCCGAACCGCGCTGGCTGCCCTGGGCGGCCGGGGGCGGCACGGGCATCGTCGTGTTCGTCGTGCTCTACGTCCCCCTGCTCCGGCCGATCGCGGAAGCCTTGGGCGACAGGCTCGCGGCGTTGAGACAGAGCACCCGCGCGACGCGCACCGGCTCCGGCCTCGACGACATCCCGGTCCACCGCGACGGGCAGGCGCCGCCCGTCAGACGATGACGAGGTACGCCCCGGCCACCGCGAGAACGATCGCGAGGATCCGCCGCCACGTCAGCCGCTCCTTCAGGATAACGGTGGCGAAGAGGAAGATGAAGATCGTCGAGAGCTGGTTCAGGAGCGCGGCGCGCGAGACGTCGCAGTACTTCATGCCGCCCACCCACACGATCATGGCGACGTAGCTCCCGAGCAGCGCGGCCAGCGCGGCGACGCCCCACGCCCGCGACGGCCGCAGCGCCGCCAGGAGCGCGCGCCGCTTCGGGTGGAGCGCGATGAGCGGCAAGACGCCGACGAAGCCGCCGACGACGCGGACCCACGTGGCCCAGAGCACGTCGACCTCGGGCCGGTTCAGCACCCCCTTGATCATGACGATGCCCACCGCCATGAGCCCGAGCCCGATCACGCCGACTATCAACCCCGCGACGATGTCCTTTCGGGTCCTCCCCTTCTCGGGGCGCGCGGCGGAGCCGACGACGAGCGCCCCCATGATGAGCGCGGCGCCCAGGATCACGAGCGGGGTCAGCGTTTCGTCGAGGACGATCGCGCTCAGCGCCACGATGATGGGCGTGTAGGAGGTGTCGACGACCGCGGTGAGCCCGGCGCCCAGCTTCTCGAGCGAGAAGAAGAACATCGTGTCGGCCACGGTGATCCCGATGACGCCCGAGGCGAGCAGGAGGACCCAGTCCGTGACCGCCACCTCGGGAGTGAAGTCAACGCCCGCGACCACGAGCGTCGCCGGGAGGAGGACGACCGCGATCGCGCCCTTGAACGCGTTGAGCGCGAGCGGCGGCATCGTCTCGCCGGCCCGCTTGAAGAGGACGACGGCGATGCCCCAGAACAGCGCCGCCGCGAGGGACAGGATCTCTCCAATGTAGGGCACGCTCGCCATGGCGCCAGGGTGTACACCGGCCGCGTCCGTTCCAATAAGAGAAAACGCCGTGTGAAGGCGAGTTGCCACCGCGCGCGCCGTCGCCTACAACCCATCCGGAGGAGGCCCGGCCGTGTCGATTTCCGACATCCTCGTCCACGCCGCGTCTGCCTACGCGGACGGCATCGCGATCGTCGATCGGGAGCGGCGCTTCACCTACGCCGAGCTCGCCGGGCGATCGGGATCGCTCGCCCGGGCGCTCGCGCGCAGGGGCCTCGGCCGCGGGGACAGGATCGCGATCCTCGCCCCCAACTCGCACGAGTTCGCGGAGGCCTACTTCGCCGCCGCCGCGCTCGGCGCGATCCTCGTGCCTTTGAACACGCGCCTCCCGGCCCGCGACGTCCGCCGCGTCCTCGAGGACTCGGGGGCGCGCGCGCTCATCGCCGCGCCAGAGTACGCCGCGCTGGCTCTCGAAGCAGCGGGCGGGCCGGGCACCGCGGTGGAGCACGCGCTCCTCGTGGACGACGGGGGGCCGGACGACTACGAGCGGGCGCTCGCCGACGCCGCCGGGCCGTACGCGCCCGCCCCGGTCGGCGAGGACGACGTGGCGCACCTCTACTACACGAGCGGCACGACCGGCGAGCCGAAGGGCGTCATGCTGACGCACAGGAACGTCTGCGTCCACGCGACATGGGCGATCGAGGAGCTGGGCCTCGGCGCGCGCGACGTCTGGGGCCACTTCGCGCCGATGTTCCACCTTGCCGACGCCTGGGCCACGTTCGCGATCACTGAGGTCGGCGGCCGCCACGTCATGTGCGGCAGGTTCGACGCGGGCGAGGCGCTCGCGCTCATCGAGCGGCATGGGATCACGACGAGCAACCTGATCCCGACGATGCTGGTCATGATGTGCGCCCGCGACGATCTCGCGGGCCGCGACCTCTCGAGCCTGCGCACCATCTTGAGCGGCGGCGCGCCTATAGCGCCCGAGCTCGTGCGCCGGATCGTCGAGCGGCTGGGGTGCGACTACGTCCAGACGTACGGCATGACCGAGACGAGCCCGTACCTCACCGTCAGCCTCCTGCACCCGCACCTCGAGGCGCTGCCCTTCGAGGAGCGGCTGCGGATCAAGGCGCGCACCGGGCGGCCGTTCGGCAAGGTGGAGCTCGCGGTCGTCGACGACGCCGGCGTCCCCGTGCCGGACGACGATCGCACGGTGGGCGAGATCCGGGTGCGCGGCCCGACCGTGACTCCGGGCTACTGGAACCGGCCCGACGCCACGGCCGACGCGTTCGCGGAGGGCTGGCTGAAGACCGGCGATCTCGCGGTCGTCGACGCCGAGGGCTACGTAAACATCGTCGATCGCAGGAAGGACATGATCCTCACGGGCGGCGAGAACGTGTACTCGACCGAGGTGGAGAACGCGCTCTTCGAGCACCCGGCCGTGCTCGAGGCGGCGGCGTTCGGCCTCCCGGACCCGACATGGGGCGAGATCGTGGCCGCGGGGATCGTGCTCGCGCCCGGCGGGCGCGCGGACGCGACCGGGATCGCGGAGCACTGCAGGGCGCGCCTCGCGGGCTACAAGGTCCCGCGCCGCGTCTTCTTCCTCGACGCGCTGCCCAAGACCGGCTCCGGCAAGATCTCGAAGAAGGAGCTGCGCACGATGTTCGGCGGCGGTCGGACCGGCGCCTCGGAATGAGCGCTTTACCGCTCCCGAACCCCGCCTTTCCCGTATTTTTTTTTCTGACCCCCGCGTAGCGTTCGAGTCACTCCTCTACTAGAATAAATCAACGTCGTTCACGACGAACGGCGGTGCGGCCGCCGGTGGCGCGGCACAGGAGGAGGTCGACATGTCGAGGCTGAAGAGACTCGCGGTGCTGTTGTGCATCGCCGCGCTCGCCGCCCTGCCCGGGCAGCTGGCGTGTGACGACGGGGGCGGCGGCTCGGATTCGGACTCCGATTCCGATTCCGACTCGGACACCGACTCCGACACGGATTCGGACACCGACTCCGATTCCGACGCCGACTGCACGGCCGAGGGGGTCATCTCCTGGGCGTCGAGCAACCCCGCCGTGCTGAACCAGGTGATAGGTGACTGGCAGATGAGCGGCGCGTTCGACGCCAACCACGACGGCGTGATCGACGGCGACGAGACGAACGAGGTGGCGTTCACGATGGAGGACCTCTTCTGCTACGGGCAGGAGACCGGCGCCCAGTCGCTCCTGGTCATGCTCTCCGACTCCTCGTGACCCACCTGTCCCGCCTGGATGGCGGGCATGGAAAACCTCGTGACGTACGGACTGCTCGACGAAGTCAACGGCATCGCGTTGATGGGATACACGTCTGCCTTCGGGAGTGTGGAACAGCCGCTCGCCAACGCGCTCACCTACTGTCAAACGCACTTCCCGGGCATCACGGGTTGCACTGGAAAGTGGCTTCCTGCCGGAGCCGCTGGTGTGCCGTGGGGCGGGGTGATCGACCTCGAGACCATGGAGGTGATCGCCATGGAGAACGACGACGCCTACATCGATTTCAGCTACAACACGGCGTACTACGCGATGAAGGCGGCGAACGAGGACTGATCAGATCCCCTCGCACGTCCAATCCGAGCCGTTGCTCTCCTGGCACTCCGCCGAGGAGTTGCAGCCCGTGTAGACGCAGAGATCGTCGACGCAGTCGTAGTTGTCGTCGTCGTACGCCGCGGTGCCGGTGCCGCAGTCCCCGGGCGCGTCGCACGAGAGCTGGCACACGTCGATATCCCACCCCGCGATCTCGGCGCAGACGTAGCCAACGAGCATCTCGGCGCACTCCCCCGTGTCGTTGCAGCCGGTGAACTCGCAGTACCCGTCGCCGTTGCAGAGGTAGTTGTCCGCGTCGTACCCGACCGGCGAGTACTCGGTGTAGCAGTCGCTCACGTCGTCGCACAGGAGGGCGCACCCCGGGATCGTCCCGTAGCCGGTCGAGTCCGTGCACCCGTACAGGTCGGACGAGTACGCGGTCTGGCACTCGTCGGTCGAGTTGCAGCCCGTGTACACGCAGTGCCCGTCGCCGTCGCAGTCCCAGTTGTCCGCGTCTGTGAGCGCGCTCGACGTCGACGGCACGCAGTCTCCCGGGCTGTCGCACGTCTCGACGCAGTACGCCGCGTCGGCGTCCGTGTCCGAGTCGGCGTCCGAATCCGTGTCCGAATCCGTGTCCGAATCCGTGTCCGAGTCGCCGTCCGAATCCGTGTCCGAATCCGCGTCCGAATCCGCGTCCGAGTCCGAGCCCGAGCCCGAGCCGCCCCCACCGTCGCACGCCGCGAGGCCGACGGCCGCCGCGAACGCCAATACCGCCACCATCGTCATCCTGGTCGTCATCGTCTCCCCTCCTCCGCGCGGCCTCCGCGCGATCTTCGTCGTCGTGGCGTTCATTCTATCGTGAAACGCGGGGCTGGTGTATGAAACGGCCATGCACACCGCGACCTTTCACATCGCGGACGAGGAGGCCACCCTGCAGCTCGGCGGCCGGCTCGCGGCGCTGCTCGCGCCCGGCGACGTCGTCGGCCTGGAGGGGGATCTCGGCGCCGGCAAGACGTACCTCGTCGCGGCGG
>JALNZK010000213.1 GCA_023229365.1 Pseudomonadota bacterium
TGTCCCGCATCGCCATCGAGCCGAGACCGTACCAGCTCGTGCCCCTGCTCATGGCGCTACGCCAGGACACGATCCGCCTGCTGATCGCCGACGACGTCGGCATCGGCAAGACCGTGGAAGCGTGCCTCATCGCCCGCGAGCTGCTCGACCGGGGCGAGATCCGGCGCATGGCCGTGCTGTGCCCGCCGCACCTCGCGGAGCAGTGGCAGCGGGCGCTCACCGACCAGTTCCACATCGACGCGGCCCTGGTGCTCCCGAGCACGGCCGCCCGCCTGGAGCGCGACTGCGGTCCGGGTGAGTCGCTGTTCGACCGCCACGCGCACGTCGTCGTCTCCACCGACTACATCAAGGCCGAGAAACGCAGGCACGAGTTCCTGCGGGCCTGCCCGGAGTTCGTGATCGTGGACGAGGCCCACGGTTGCGCCGCGCCGGTGGGGCCGGGTCGATACCGCCAGCAGCGCCACGACCTCCTGGAGGGGCTCTCCCGCGATGAGGACCGGCACATCGTGCTCGTCACGGCCACACCCCACAGCGGCAACGAGGCGGCGTTCCGCTCCCTGCTCGGGCTCCTCAGCCCGAACTTCATCGAGCTACCGGAAGACCTCTCGGGCGACAAGAACCGCAAGGTGCGTGAGGAGCTGGCCCGCTACTTCGTGCAGCGCCGCCGCGCCGACCTCCAGGAGTACATGGGCACCGAGACGCCGTTCCCGGCGCAGGAGGCGGCCGAGGACAGCTACACGCTCAAGCCCGAGTATCGGAAGCTGTTCGACAAGTTCCTGGCGTACTGCCGCGAGCGCGTGGTCGAGCCCGGCGCCACCGCCCACCGCCAGCGCGTGAAGTGGTGGTCGGCGCTCGCCATGCTGCGCGCCCTGGGCTCCAGCCCGGCCGCCGCCGCCGCAACCCTGGTCAACCGCGCCATGGCCGCCGACACCGAGACGCTCGAAGAGGCCGACGCCGTGGGCGGCCGCGCGGTGCTCGACCTGGACGACGAGGCGACCGAGGGCATCGACGTGGTGCCGGGGTCCCAGGTCGACGAGGACGAGGCGTCCTCTGACCGCAAACGGCTCCTCGAACTCATGCGCGAGGTCGTCGATCTCGCTGGCGATCAGGACGCCAAGCTGGTTCATGCGACCAAGCTCGTGAAGGAGCTGCTCGACGACGGCTTCGCGCCGATCCTGTTCTGCCGGTTTATCCCCACGGCCGAGTACGTGGCGAACCACCTGCGGCAGAAGCTCAAGGGCGTCGCGGTGCAGGCGATCACCGGCAAGCTCACCCCCGAGGAGCGCGAGGAGCGCGTCGCCGATCTCGCCGCGAACGACCGTCGCGTCCTCGTCTGCACCGACTGCCTGTCCGAGGGGATCAACCTCCAGGAGTCGTTCGACGCGGTCATGCACTACGACCTCTCCTGGAACCCGACCCGCCACGAGCAGCGCGAGGGGCGCGTGGATCGCTACGGGCAGCCGAACCCGGTCGTGCGGACGATCACATTCTACGGGCAGGACAACCCGGTGGACGGCTTCGTGCTCGACGTGCTCCTGCGCAAGCACAAGCGCATCCGCTCCCAGCTCGGCATCACCGTGCCGGTGCCCATGGATACCAGCGTCATCGTGGAGGCGATCTTCCAGGGGCTGCTGCTCAGGAAGAAGGCGGAGCCGCAGCAGCTCCTCCTCGACTTCGCCGAGGACCCGGCTCGCAAGCAGATGGACATCCAGTGGGACGCGGTCGCGGAACGGGAGAAGAAGACCCGCAACCTGTTCGCGCAGCACCAGATGCAGAAGGCGGTGGGCGACGATCTCGTCGCCGAGCTGACCGAGACGCGGCGTGCGCTCGGCAGCGGGCAGGACGTCGAACGGTTCACGACCGAGGTGCTCACGAGCTTCGGCGTCGCGATCTCGAAGAAGAAGAACACCCACGCGATCTCGCTCCAGGGAGCACCGGCCGCGCTGCGCGACGCCGTGGGCGAGGATGAGGGGCTGACGATCTGCTTCGGGCCGCCCGTGCCCAAGGGCGCGAAGCTGGTCACCCGCACCCATCCGGTGATCGAGGGGCTGTCGGCGCTGGTGCTGGAGGGCGCGCTCGACGCGGCGCTCCCGGGCCCGGCCCGGCGCTGCGGTGTGATCCGCACGGGCGCGGTCTCGAAGCGGACTACCCTGCTGCTCCTGCGCCTGCGCTACCACCTCATCGCCGAGGGTGGCGCCGATCCCATCCTGGCCGAGGATCTCGCCCTGGTGGGCTTCGAGGGCAGCCCCGAGGAGGCGATCTGGCTCCCAGAGGACGCGGTGCTGCCCCTGCTCGACGCCCAGCCCGGCGCCAACGTCCCGGCGGAACCGGCACGCGAGCAGCTCCAGCGGCTCATGGAGGCAGTACCCGCCCTCCGGCCGCACCTGCACAAGGTCGCCGAGGACCGGGGCCGCGATCTGCTCATCGCCCACAAGCGGGTACGCGGTGCGGCCCGGATCAGCATGCGCGGCATAAAGGTCGAGCCGCACCTGCCGGTGGATCTGCTCGGCGCGTTTGTCTACCTGCCCGTGCCCAAGGGAGGCGCGTCATGAGGCGGGGGCGCAGCGCGTTCGCCTGCGTGCAGACCGAGGGCGGGCTGCTCCCGTCCGATCTGCTCGAACGGATCGCGGCGGGCGACAAGGTAGTGCCCGGCCTCAACGTCACCGACTACCACCTCGTCGGCACCGAGACCTTCGGCGAGGCCGTGAGCCGCGCCTGGAGCCGCCTGGTGGCCGCGTGGAAGGCGTTCGCGGAGGCGGCGGCCAAGCTGCCCGACTCCGATCTCGGGACGGCCGTCACGCGGGAGCGGTGGCTCCTGCCGCTGTTCCAAGAGCTGGGGTACGGCCGGTTGACAATCGCCAAGGCCGTGGAGCTGGAGCGCCGTACGTTCGCGATCTCCCACTTCTGGAAGAACTCGCCGATCCACACGCTCGGCTTCCGCATCGGCCTCGACCAGCGGCAGAAGGGCGTGGCCGGGGCGGCGATGGCGTCGCCCCACGGGCTAGTGCAGGACTTCCTCAACCGCTCCGACGACCACCTGTGGGCGTTCGTCACGAACGGATACGTGCTGCGCATCCTGCGCGACAACCGCAGCCTCACGCGGCAGGCGTACGTAGAGTTCGACCTCCAGGCGATCATGGAGGGCGCGCAGTACGCCGAGTTCGCGCTCCTGTGGATGATCTGCCATGAGAGCCGGGTCGAGGCCGACAAGCCGGAGGAGTGCTGGCTGGAAAAGTGGTTCCAGCTCTCCAAGGACGAGGGCGTGCGCGCCCTCGACAAGCTCCGGGCGAGCGTCAAGGTCGCCATCGAGCAGCTCGGCTCCGGGCTCCTGCGCCACCGCGCGAACGTCGAGCTGCGCGACGCCCTGGCGCGCGGCGACCTCGCGGCCCAGGACTACTACCGGCAGCTCCTCCGGCTCGTGTACCGCCTCATCTTCCTGTTTGCGGCCGAGGAGCGTGGCGCCCTGCTCGATCCCGCCGCCCCCGAGGTCGCTCGCAAGCGGTACCTCGACTGGTATTCCACGCTCCGCCTCCGCAGGCTGGCCGAACGGCGGCGTGGCGGCCCGCACCCGGACCTATGGCAGGGCTTGAAGCTCGTCATGGCGCGGCTCCGCGAGGGGTGCCCCGAGCTGGGTCTGCCCGCGCTCGGCAGCTTCCTGTGGACCGACGAGGCGGCCCCTTGGCCGTTGCGCTCCGAGATCGCGAATGAGGACCTGCTCGCCGCCGTACGCGCCCTGTGCGCCACCCGCGACGCCGGGGTGACCCAGACGGTCAACTGGAGGCTCGTGGGCGCGGCCGAGCTAGGGAGCATCTACGAGTCGCTCCTAGAGCTGCACCCGCGCATCGAGAAGGAGGCGGCCCGGTTCGAGCTGGGAACCGCCGCCGGGCACGAGCGCAAGACCACGGGTAGCTACTACACGCCGTCTTCGCTCGTGGACTGCCTGCTCGACTCGGCGCTCGACCCGGTGCTCGCCGAGGCGGCGAAGAAGCCCGAGCCCGAGCAGGCGATCCTGGACCTCAAGGTGTGCGACCCCGCGTGTGGCTCCGGCCACTTCCTCGTGGCGGCGGCGCGGCGCATCGCCCGGCGGCTCGCTCAAGTGCGCTCCGGCGACGAGGAGCCGAGTCCGACCGCGATGCAGCACGCGCTGCGCGACGTGGTGGGCAAGTGCCTTTTCGGCGTGGACCTGAACCCCATGGCCGTGGAGCTGTGCAAGGTCTCCCTGTGGATGGAGGCGCTGGAGCCGGGGCGGCCCCTGTCGTTCCTGGACGGCCATATCCAGTGCGGCAACTCGCTGCTCGGTGCGACCCCCGCGCTGCTGCGCAAGGGCATCCCGGACGAGGCATTCGACGCCATCGAGGGCGACGACAAGAAGATCGCCTCGGCGCTCAAGAAGCGGAACAAGCAGGAGCGCAAGGGGCAGACCGCGCTGCTTTTCGACCGCGTGGCCGAGGAACCGGCGCGCTACGACGTCATCGCGGGCCGCGCCGTCACCGTGGAGCAGAAGGACGATGCCTCCATTGAGACCCTGCGCTGCAAGGAGCGGCTGTGGAAGGGGTTGGTGGAGTCGGGCGAGTACCGGCACGCCGCGTTCCTGGCCGACGCCTGGTGCGCGGCGTTCGTGTGGCCCAAGGTCGCGGAGCACCAGGAGGCCGCGATCACCGAGGACCTCTGGCAGCGCATGAAGGCCGGGCCGGACAAGGTGCCCGCGAGGACCCGGGAGATCGTGGAGCGGCTCAAGGTCGAGTATCACTTCTTCCACTGGCACCTGGCGTTCCCGCAGGTGTTCCGGGGCGAGGAGAACGAGGGCACCGGGTGGGGTGGAGGGTTCGACTGCGTGCTGGGGAACCCGCCGTGGGAGCATGTCGAGATCATGGAGGAGGAGTTCTTCGCTACGACGCGACCTGACATCTCGGGCGCAGCAAATGCTGCCGCACGCAAGAAAGCCATCGCGAGACTCGAAGAGGAGGACCCTCAGCTTTTCGCTGACTTCCTTTCAGCGCAGCGTGGTGTCGATGCCGAGACGCATCTCTTACGGAGCACAGGGCGTTTCCCTCTATGCGCACGGGGTCGGATCAACACCTACGCTGTTTTTGCCGAGCTGAACCAGAGCCTGATTTCCTCCGCAGGTCAGGTGGGCTGCATCCTGCCGTCGGGCATTGCCACCGACGACACCACCAAGCTCTTTTTCCAGGACTTGATCGGGAAGAACAGCCTGCGGAGCCTGTACCACTTCGAGAACGAGGACCGCATCTTCCCAGGTGTACACCACGCCTTTCGATTCGTTCTCCTTACCGTGGGCTACGACCGGAGGAATTCACCCGCAGACCTCGTGTTCTTCGCCCGTCAGGTCGCCCAACTCGCGGACGACGAGCGCCACTTTTCGTTGCTGCCTGATGAGTTCGATCTACTGAACCCCAACACGGGAACATGCCCCATGTTTCGTTGGCGTCGGGACGCTGAGATCGCCAAGACCATCTACCGCCGTGTCCCCGTTTTAGTCCGAGAGTCCCGGGACGATGAGCCCGAGGTGAACCTGTGGCGGGTAAGTTTTCGTCAAGGGATCTTCAACATGGCAAGCGACTCAGGACTATTCCGAACGAGGGAGCAACTCGAAGAGAACGGCTGGACACTCAGCGGCAATATCTTCGTGCACGGTGATGAGAAGTACCTGCCGTTATACGAAGCCAAGATGGTCCACCACTTCAACCACTGCTTTGGCACATACGAAGGGCAGACCGAGGCTCAGGGAAACCAGGGCAAGCTGCCCGAGGCTACTCCCGAACAGCACGCGGACCCGACGTTCGTTGCGCTGCCTTACTACTGGGTTCCGGAACGTGAGGTCGAAGACCCGCTTGCGGGCCGCTGGGATCGTAGCTGGCTTCTCGGCTGGCGCGACATCTGCCGGAGCACCGATCAGCGCACCGTCATCGCCGCCGTTATTCGGAGGGCGGGAGTGGGGAATAAACTGCCACTGTTCCTGTCAGACAAGGAGCCAGCCAGCCTCTACGCGAACCTTTAGATCGGAAG